>JAKAFQ010000046.1 GCA_021817875.1 Pseudomonadota bacterium | reverse complement strand
GGGCAGCGAGCGGGAGGACACGCGCGCCGCGGCCGCCCCCGTCACGACTGCACCGCCGCAGGGCGAGGCAGCCGAGCCGCGCCGCCCCAGCGCGCCGCCGCACGAGACCCTGGTCCGCCATGAGGAGCCGCAGGCCCCTCCGGTGCATTTCGAGCCTTCGGGCGCAGGCGGCGAGCAGCCGTCGCAGGAGAGCAAGCCGTACGTGGTGTGGTCCTCCACGCCCACGGACTGGAAACCGGGGGGACACGGCTCCGATCAATGATGCTTCAGATCAATGATCCTGCAGCGCGCGACACAATCCGTGTGACGCGGCCTCGATCAGATCGAGCACGTGCTCGAAGCCATTGACCCCGCCGTAGTAGGGATCCGGCACCTCGTCGACGCCGGCCTGCGGCGCGTAGTCCAGGAACAGCCTGATGCGCGTGCGGGCCTGCGGCGGCCCGTGCCGCTCGAGGGTGTTCAGGTTCTGCCGATCCATCGCGAGGATCAGATCGAAACGCTCGAAGTCCCCCGGCTCGATGACGCGCGCCCGCAGATCGGACAGATCGTAGCCGCGGCGCGCCGCGGCTTCGCAGGTGCGCCGGTCAGGCGGATCGCCGATGTGATAGCCGGCCGTGCCGGCCGAATCGACCACCCATTCGCGGTCGGGAAGCTCCCTCGAGGCGATCGTACGGAATACCGCCTCCGCCGTCGGCGAGCGGCAGATGTTACCAAGACACACGAAGAGAATGTTCACATAGCCTCTGGCAGCGCCGGGGTTGATCTGTCATGAGTGGATTTTATGCCCACCCGTGTCCACGTGTAACCCGCCGCATGATGGCGCAAACGGGGCCGACGTCGCCCTGGGACTGCGGCCCTCGGGACCTCGAGGTCACCCTTGCACGCTCGCCTCTGCGCAAGCCTCGAGAGCACTCCCGCTCGCTTCTCGCAGCGACCCTCGAAGGCGGTGCGCGATGATGAGCGCACCACCCCGCCAGCGCATTGCGCCGCCGGTACGGCGCGGAATCCGCATGCCTGCCAGCCGCTGGTTCTGCTCTGCGATATCCTGTACGTTACTCGTTTAACGCCCAGCGATGGTCAGCGCGGACGCGTCAGTCGATTGCGCAGCGTTCCGAGGCCCTCGATCTCGAGCTCCACGACGTCGCCCTCGGCGAGGAAGGTGAGCGACTCGTAGCCGCAGCCATTGCCGACCGTCCCGAGACCAAAGAGGTCCCCGGGATAGATTGTCTCGGACTGGGAGACGTGGGCGAGCGTCGCGGCGATCGAGTGCTGCATGCCCGCGGAGCTGGTCCGCACGCGCTCTTCGCCGTTGACCCGCGCAATCATCGTCAGCGACTGCGGATCGGGGATCTCATCCGGCGTGACGATCCAGGGGCCGACGGCGTTGCCGGTATCGAAATCTTTGCCCTTGGCAGGCCCGAGCCGGAACTGGGTCTCGCGCGCCTGCGCATCCCGCGCGCTGAAGTCATTGAAGATGGTATAGCCGAACACGGCATCGAGCGCATCCGCCGTCGAGAGGTCGCGCACCGGACCTCGGGTGACGACGGCGAGCTCGAGCTCGAAATCCATCAGGCGCGCGTAGCTCGGCCAGATGACATCCTCGTCCGGCCCGATCACCGACATCCGGTTGCCCTTGAAATACAGCGGTTGCTCGTACCAGATCCGCGGAATGTCAAACAGGCCGTCCGCCCTGTACTGGGCGAGCGCCGTGGCTGGATCCGCCGTGGCGTTGGCGCGCAGCTGCATTGCCGCAGCGATCGCTTGGCGGACGTGCAACTCGTAGTTGGCAAAATCACGGATTTGATTCGGGCGCGGAAGCGGCGCCTTCAGACGCACGTCCATTGCGCGCACCCGGGCGGACGCGGGCGGCGCCTCGAGCCAGGCGCGGATCCGCTCGAGCCCCGCCGCTCCGGAGGCGATCACCGCGATCATGTCATCGAAGCGCGGCCCTTCGGACTGCCCGGTCGCCGCCCTCTGCAGGTCGAGGATGTCGCCGTCGGCCAACAGCACCCCGGGCGCGAGCCTTGCCGATCTTTCGAACGTCACGAACTTCATTGGCGCTCCTTTTAATTACGATGTACATTATTAGCTATCGTATTTCGTTAGTCGAACTGCGGAGGCGATCATGGTGACTCGCGAAGCATTCCGGGAATCGATGGCGCACCTGGGCTCGGCCGTGAGCGTCATCACCACCGAAGGGCCGGCGGGCCGCTGCGGCTTCACGGCCTCCTCGGTGTGCAGCCTGACGGATCAGCCACCGATGCTGTCGGTGTGCCTGAACCGCCGCAGCCAGCAGCATGAGGCGTTCAAGACCAACGGCGTCGTGTGCGTCAACGTCCTGGCGGCCCACCATGAGGACCTGACGGCGGTGTTCGCCGGGCAGGCAGGCTACAGCATGGGCGAGCGCTTCGAGCTTGGACGGTGGCGCACGCTCGAGACCGGAGCGCCGGCGCTGGAGGGCGCATTGGCGTCGCTCGACTGCCAGATCGAGCGGCTGTGCAAGGTCGGAACGCACAGCCTGTTCATCTGTCGAGTGGTGGCGCTCGCCATGAGCGGCGAGAGCCGGGGACTGGTGTACTTCAGGCGCGCCTGCCACGTGATCGGCGGCTCCTGCCTGTGAGGCTCACCCGCAAGCGGCGCCGCGCACGGTGTCGATGAGACCGAGGGCCGGGCGCGGCGCAGCATTGCCCCGCCAAGCCACGTGAAAGTCCGGACGCGAGAGCACCAGCGCCTCACGGTAGACCGCAGGCCGCTGCCGCGGATCGACATCGAGCAGCTTCAGGGGCACCTGACGGGCACGCGCCGCCTCGAGCAAGGGTGAGACATCCACTCCTGGATCGAACCGCAGCAGCATGAAGCCGCTACCGGCGGCGTCATAGAGCGAGCGGCCATCCGCCAGCCAGAAGTGAGGGGTGCGGCAGCCCGGTACCGTCGATTCCGTGAAACCGGCCATGGTGTAGGACGGGTGCGGCTCACCGTCATAGGCGATCAGGGGCGAGCGGTCGTAAAAGTAGCCGAAGTTCAGGCCCCCACAGCAGTACTGCTGCACGTTGAGGCGATAGACTTCCGCACCGAATGCACGGCGCGCTGCGGCACCGCGCTCACCGGGAGCCTCGATGTCCGCGGGCACTTCGCGACGATGCTTCAGCGCCGCCAGCGCATGATTCATCGCGAAGTGCGATACCTGCTCGGTGATCGGGCCGCGCTCGGCCATGTACGCGGCAAGCGCCTGCTCGCCCGCCCAGCCCGCAAGGTGCGCCGCGAGCAGCCAGGAGAGATTCATCGCATCCGCGATGCCCGCATTCATGCCATATCCGGCGTAGGGAACCCAGATATGTGCGCTGTCGCCGCAAATGAACACCCTGCGGTCGCGAAAGGAGTCCGCGACGAGCCGGCGGCCGATCCAGTCCTCCTTGCCGAGCACCTGGTAGTCGAAGCCGGGGCCGACACCGAGAATGGTGCGGATCGAGTCGTCGCGCTCGAGCGCGCCGAAGTCCTCCTCGTGCTCGTAGAGATAACAGTGGATGAGCCAGGTTTCCCGCCCGTCGATGGCGATGGTGTTGCCGCAACGGCGTCGGTTCAGCGACAGGTTCATCCATCCTGGCCGGCCGGGAATCAGACCGAGCAATCGCGGCGCGCGAATGTAGGTGGACTGCACCCGCTGGATGACCGGATCACCCTCGAGCTTCGCGCCGATGGCCGCGCGCACGAGCGATCGCGCGCCGTCACACCCGACCAGGTAACGAGCCATCAGTGTCGCCACCTCGTTGGACGACAGATGGCGAACAGTGCACCGAACGGAGATGTCGTCTTGCCGAAGGTCGATGAGCTCGGTCTCGCTCAGTATGGTGATGTTGTGGCACTTCCGGGCGTGGGCGAACAGCACCGGCTCGAGATAGATCTGGTTGATGCGGTGAGGCGGCTCGGGAGTCGGCCACATGGTGTCGGGTCCGTCGAACTGCCCGAGGCGCTCGGTCCGCGACGGAATCGCAATGCGGGTGATCTCCTCGCCCGTGACCGTGGTGCGGTAAACACAGTCGTTCGGATAGTCCGCCGGGAGCCCGGCATTGCGAACCGCCGCCGCCACCCCCAACTGGCGGAACGCCTCCATGCTGCGTGCCGCGACGTGATTGCACTTGACGCTCGGCGGCTGCCCCGGCGCGCGCCGCTCGATCACTCCCACGCGCACGCCGCGGCGCGCCAGGTCCATGGCGAGCGTCAGTCCGACCGGGCCCGCACCGCAGATCAGCACCTCGAAATCGGTCCCGACCTCGCTCATACGCGGGCACCTTCGACGGCCACGATGGCATCAGCGACGTGCGCAACATTCGAGCAGGTCAGTCCCGCCAGGTTGATCCGGCCGGAAGAGCTGATGTGGACGCTGTGCCGGGTGCGAAGCCGAGCGACCTCCTCCGCGGTCAGCTCCAGGGACGTGAACATTCCCCGCTGCGTCGCCAGGAAGTCGTAGCATCGCGCGGTGCGCCCATGCAGCCGGACGGCGAGGAGGTTGCGCATCTGGCGAATGCGCTCGCTCATGATCGACAGCTCGGCTTCCCAGCGTGAGCGAAGCGAGGCGCTCGTCAGGATGTGTGCGACGACCGCCGCACCATGATCGGGCGGCATCGAGTAGTTCGTGCGGATCGTGCGCAGCAGGTGCGCGCGCACCAGATCGGCGTCGCTGCCGGGCGCGGTGATCAGGGTGAGCGCGCCCACCCGGTCACGGTAGAGGGCGAAATTCTTCGAATACGAACTCGCGATGAGCACTTCGGGCAGATCGCGCGAGAGCTTGCGGACAGAGTACGCGTCGGCGTCCAGTCCGGCACCGAAGCCCTGATAGGCGAGGTCGACCAGGGGCGTGGCCGAGGCACGCGCAAGCGTCTGCGTGAGCGTATCCCACTGCTCGGTGGTCAAGTCCGCGCCGGTGGGGTTGTGGCAGCAGCCGTGAACGATGACCACGTCGCCCGCCCTGGCCCGCGCCAGAGCCACGAGTGTCTTCTCGAAGAGCAGTTCCGCGCCGGCTGAGTCGTAGTAGGGATAGTGCGCGAGTTGCAGGCCGGCCGCGCCGAAAATGGCCGGGTGATTGGCCCAGGTCGGCTCGGGCAGCCACACGGTCGCGCCGGGGTGATGCGCGCGGATGAAGTCGGCGGCAACGCGCAAAGCCCCCGTGCCACCGGGTGTCTGCACCGTGCGCACGCGGTCAGCCGCGAGGGCCGGATGGGACGCGCCCAACAGAAGCTGGGCAGTTGCGCCGTTGAAGGCGGGATCGCCCGCCGAGGACAGATAGGCCTTGGTGAATTGGTTCTCGAGCAGCCATTGCTCGGCGGCTTTGACGCTTGCCAGGACTGGCGCCTCGCCGCGCTCGTTCCTGTATATGCCGATTCCGAGATCGACCTTGTGCGGCGAGGAATCAGCGGCAAAACGCTGCGCCATGCCAAGGATGGGATCGGGCGGGATGGGCTGCAGTGCCGAGAAGAGCATGCCGATTTGACCTGTCTGGATGGTTGCGCGAAGGTTATCATATTTCGTAATATACTTCCGCAAGCCGTAAGTTGATCGCCCCCCGCCACCCCGATATACCTCACGCGCAACGCTCCTCACGTCATGGCAAGAATCGTCCTCGGCATGTGTCTGTCGCACACACCGCAGCTGCACACGCCCGCCAGCCAGTGGGATGTGCGTGTTGCGGCTGACCGGTGCAATCGGACACATCGCTTCCGCGGCCGGACCTATGACTGGGACACATTGTGCGCGCTGCGCCGCGAGGAGCGCCTCGCGGGACAGATTGGTGTCGCGCAGCGCGAGGCGAGACTGCTGCGCTGTCATCGGTGGCTGGAACATCTCGCGCAGGTCTATCAGCGTGTCCGCCCCGATGTGGCCGTGATCGTCGGCAACGATCAGCATGAGCTGTTCGATGACTCGGTCATGCCGGCGTTTACCGTGTTCTGGGGCGAGACAATCGCGAACATTCCGCGGAGCCAGGCGCAGATCGCGCGCCTGCCGGCGGGAATCCACATCGCCGACCCTGGGCACGTCCCGCCGCAGGCTCGAACATATCCGGGATTGCCGGCCCTCGGGGCGCACATCATCGAGCATGCCATGCGCGAGGGATTCGACGTTGCGCAGGCGCGCACGCTGCACCAGCTGCCAGCGCAGCACAGTGTGTTGAGCGGTATTCCACATGCGTACGGCTTCGTCTACCGGCAGATCATGAAGGATGAGGTCATCCCGAACGTGCCGATCATCCTCAATACCTTCTACCCTCTGAATCAGCCGCGGGTGCGGCGCTGCTTCGACTTCGGGCGGTGCATCGGCAACGCCATCGCTTCCTGGCCGGAGGATCTCACGGTCGCCGTGATCGGCTCCGGCGGCCTGAGCCACTTCGTGGTCGATCCGCTCTTCGATCGCGCCTTTCTCGAGGCGCTCGTGACCCACGACGTCGAGGCCCTGGCGGCACCCGGTGAGTCGCTCTATCAGTCCGGTACGTCGGAATGCAAGAACTGGATCGCAGCGGCCGGAGCGCTGTCGACCACACCGCTGCGGATGCGGCTGCATGGGTACGAGCCCCTGTATCGATCGGAGGCGGGCACCGGCACCGGCGCCGCCTTCGCCAGCTGGGAGTAACAGAGCAGGCATGACATACGAGTCAGATGTGAACCGGTTCCTGGCACGCCGGCATGGGCACCTCATCGATGCCGAATGGTGCGACGGTGGCGAGGAGCGGATCGAGGTCTTCAATCCCGCAACGGGCAAGCCCATCGCATCCGTTGCCGCCGGAAGCGCACGGGACATCGACCGCGCCGTGCATGCCGCACGGCGCGCGTTCGAGGCCGGGTCCTGGTCCTCCTGCACGCCCTCGCAGCGGGGCCGCTGGCTCTGGCGCATCGCCGAGCTGATCGAGCAACACGCAGAGGAGCTCGCCGAACTCGAGTACCTGGACAACGGCAAATCCCGCGCCTTCATCGCCAGGAGCGATGTCCCGGCGGCGGCGGATACCTTTCGTTATTTCGCCGGGTGGACCAGCAAGATCTACGGGCAAACCCTCGATGTATCCCGGCCGGGCACGCTGCACGCCTACACGCTCAAAGAGCCGGTCGGTGTCGCGGGCTTGATCGTCCCGTGGAACTTCCCGCTCCTCATGGCCGCGTGGAAGCTCGCGCCGGCCCTCGCCGCCGGTTGCACCTGCGTGCTCAAGCCCGCCGAAGAAACGCCGCTCAGCGCGTTGCGCCTCGCGGAGCTGGTGAGGGAGGCGGGGCTGCCGCCGGGCGTCGTCAACGTCGTGACCGGCTACGGGCACGTGGCCGGCGCGGCTTTGGCGGCTCATCCGCTCGTCGACAAGGTGGCCTTCACTGGATCGACGGAGGTCGGCAAGCTCATCGTGCAGGCCGCCGCCGGCAATCTGAAGAAATTGTCGCTCGAGCTCGGCGGCAAGTCACCGACCATCATCTTCCCGGACGCCAGGCTGCCTGCCGCCCAGGAGGCCGCGGCCATGGGGATCTTCTTCAATGCCGGTCAGGTCTGCGCGGCCGGCTCACGGCTGTTTGTGCACCGATCTCTGTTCGACAAAGTCCTCGAGGCGGTCGTCGGGTCCGCACGACGGATTCGCGTCGGGGCCGGCGACGATCCCCAGGCGCAAATGGGGCCGTTGATTTCGGCAAAGCACCTCCAGCGCGTTGCCGGATACGTCGAGAGCGGCCAGGCAGAAGGCGCCCGGGTGGCCGTCGGTGGACGGCGTCTGGAGCGGGAAGGATATTTCTACCCGCCGACGGTTCTGCTCGACACACGTCCCGACATGCGGGTGGCCGCCGAGGAGATCTTCGGGCCGGTTCTCGTGTGCGCATCCTTTGAAGATCTCGAAGAGGTGGCGCGGCAGGCGAATCACAGCATCTACGGACTGAGTGCCACGATCTGGACGCAGGATCTGAACACCGCACACGCGCTGGCGAGGAAGCTTCAAGCCGGCTCGATCCGCATCAATACCGGGGGAGGAATCGACCCGAACCTGCCCTTTGGCGGCTACAAGCAGTCCGGTTGGGGGCGGGAGTTCGGCGAGGAGGGTCTGGCGCTGTACCTGCAGACGAAGTCGGTCCTGATCGGCGCCTGAGGCGCAGCGGTTTCAGCCGGTGCGCCCGGTACGCGGGGCGTGTTTCGCCGGCACCGAGACCCTCCCCTCCCAGGCGGTGGAGCCCATCGCCGAGGAGATCCGCGCGGCGCACTCTTTGGTGGCCTTGACCATGACGGTGTCCGGCCCAGCAGCCAACATGGTGGTGGGCATGACGATGGCGATGACGCCCACCAGGCGATCCTCGTGGTCGAAGACCGGTGCGGCAATGCTGCCAATGCCGGTGTTGCGCGCATCGGGCTCGTAGTCGAAGTAGTTCGCGAGGATGAAGCTGACGCGCTCCTCGAGATACAGGTCGGCTGATTTTGGCCGGGCCTCGTTCTTCCTGTCGCGAAACGTGTAGAGAATGCGCGCGCTCGGCGACGTCGGCAGCTCCAGGGGCGAGCCCGGACGCACGATGATCGTGGGCGAGTCATGGCTGGGCACGCAGATCAGCACCGATCCGGCGTCCCCCGAGCGGGTCGAGAGCAGCACGGTGCGGTGGACCTGATCCCTGAGCCGCGCCAGGTGCGGCTCGCAGACCCGGGCGAGCGCGTTCTGCTCGAGGGCGAGCTGTCCGAGAACGAAAAGCTTCGTTCCGAGCCGGTACGCCTCCAGCGGCTCGGCTTTCTCGATCAGCTCGAGCGAGCGCAGGGTGGCGACGTGACGCGAGATGCGCGGCAACGTCATCTTGAGCGTCCGGGCGAGATCGGCCAGACGTACCGGACCACGCATACTGCCCAGGGCATCCAGAACCTTTGCGGCAACCACGACCGTGCGCACGATCCCGGTATTCTCGCGCTCATCATCATCCACTCTCGGACTGCTGCGTTTTCGCGCCATACGATGTTCTCAACTCTACGGTTCTGCTTCCGCCATCCGCACCGCCTGCGGGGGCGCCGGCCCGCCCTCCCGGACTGCGGTGGTACGTGACCGGCAGCGCGTCAATAGCACGAGCGCGAGCGCTTTGCCAGTCTGTCCCGCCGGATTTTACCGGCCAGCGCTCCCCGAGAGCGCGGCGGCTCCTGCCGGTCGCCGCGGCGCTCAGGGTATGGACTGTGTGCCGTCGGCCGAGGCATAACGCGCATGCGAGTCGTTCTCGGGTCCCTCCGTGCGTGCCAGATCGCGGTGCAGGAACAGCGCCGCGCACCAGAAGCTCACGGCCGCCAGAAGCGGTGCGACCGCGGCGATCAGCAGCGAGTAGCGCACCGAGTCGATGCCGAAGTGCGGCCGCAGCAGATCGTCGGTCAAGCCGATGAGGAACGGCGCGAGACCCGCGCCAATGATACTGCACAGCCCATTGGTCAGGGCCGTTGCGAGCGAGCGCATTCTGACCTTGCTCAGGGATAGCACCATGGCGAAGCAGGGACCCAGATGAAAGCCGAGCAGGAAATTGGCGATCCAATAAGCGCCCAGGGTCACTGCGTCCGAGGGAGCCATCAAAAAGACGATCAGTGCGGGTGCGGCGCCCAACGTGGCGAGTGAGGGCATGAGCACGTGCCACTTCACCTGCCGCGCCGGCAGGCGCGCCACGACAAATCCCCCGAGCAGCGTGCCGAGCACACCGGCCGTGCCGTTGATGATGCCGAGGGACAGGCCGATATCGGTGAAGTCCATGTGGTGCACGCGTTGCAGAAATGACGGCGCCCAGGTGCTGAATCCGAAATTGGCAACCGCATTCAGCACGATGCCCGCAACCACGAACAGCAGCGCGCGTTGCCGCACCATGAAGCGCAGGCAGTCGCTGAGCGTGGTGAGTTCACGATCGGTCTGGGGCGTGTCGGACAGCCCCCGTTGCGGCTCACGCACCGTGAAATACACCAGGAAAGCCACGCACATGCCCGGAACACCGGCAAGGAAGAACGCCGCCCGCCATCCATAGGTCTGGCTCACCCAGCCGCCGATCCCATAGCCCAGCAGAACACCGATGTAAACCGACGCCTGGAAGATCGCCATGGCACGCGGACGGGTGGTGCGGGGGAAGTAATCAGAGATCAGTGAGCTGGAAGTGGGAGTTCCCCCCGTCTCGCCGATCGCCACCCCGATGCGCGCCGCGAACAGCTGCCAATAGCCCTGCGCCAGGCCCGAAAGCGCTGTCATGAGGCTCCAGATGCCGACTCCCAGTGCGAGGATGGTGCGCCGGCTGCCTCGATCGGCCCAGCGCGCAATGGGAATTCCAAACAGCGTGTAGAAGATGGCGAAGCCGAAGCCGGTAAGGAGGCCCATCTGGGCGTCGCTCGTGTGGAACGCCACCTCGATCGGATCAATGAGTATGTTGAGAACCTGCCGATCCAGGAAGTTCAGCCCATACACGGTGCACAGGATCGCAAGCACGTAAGAGGAAGGGCTTGCCACGTTGCCCAGGCCGTGCTGCCGCGGCGCGACGGCTGCCGCATTCTTCGAATGCCCGATGTCAGTGTCGACTGGCCCTCTCATATCCCCGGCCTCCGCGCCCCGGCGTCAGGTTGTTGCACACAACCGGCAATAGAATTACGCAATTCGTATTGACTCACCGGCAACAGATCCTCGCAAAGCGATGAACCGTGCATTTCCTCGCCTCCGATAGCCTTTTTTGCGCTGTAACGCATTGCGTGTGTCTATTGCATATTTTATTGCATCACTGATTTAAATCAGTATAATTCGTTTCCGATACTCGGTTTACCCGCGTTTTCGCCGCGGCCGGTGCACGGGAGCTCCCCGTCCCGGCCGGGTGGGCAGCGCTTCGCCACATCCATAACCACTTGAAACTTGCGGGGATAAACATGCGCAGATTCCTCGGTGGGTCGAATCGGCACCGCCTCGATTGCCGACGGGCAACGCTGGCCGGCAGGTCAATTGCCATCGCCTGGCTGCTCGGGGCCGTACTCCATCCCGCCGCCGCGAGAGCGCACCCCGACAGGTCACGTTCCAAAGCCGAGACGAGCCCCGGGTCGACCGCGCTCAATGAGATCATCGTGACAGCGACGCGCCGCAGGCAGACGCTGCAGGAGACGCCCATGAGCATCACCGCTTACAGCGGCAGCGCGTTGGCCGCCGCAGGCGTGACCTCACTTGCCCAGGTCGGCTACCAGACCCCGGGCGTCTCGGAGCGCAATTCCGGACCGGGCCAGGTCGAGTTCGAGATGCGCGGCATCGCCTCCTCGGGCGGTCAGTCCCCGACGGTAGGCTTCTATCTCGATAACGTGCCGCTCACTCCGCCGACCGACGCGCAGCTCGGCAAGGTGGTCGTCGATCCGACCCTGTACGATCTGAAGCGCGTGGAAGTGCTGCGCGGGCCTCAGGGCACACTCTACGGCGCCGGCTCAATGGGCGGAACCATAAAGCTGGTGACCAATCGGCCCGATACGCGCGATTTCGCGAGCAGCATCAACCTCAAGATGTCCGGCACCCAGGGCGGTGGCTTCAACTATGGCGTCAATGCGATGGTGAACGTGCCGCTGATCAAGCACAAGGCGGCCGTGCGCATCGTCGGCACGGACACCTACACCAACGGCTGGATAGACAGGATCGTTCTCGCGCCGTTCCCGCTCGAGACCAACGCAGGCATGACGCGCGGCAATGTGACCAGCGCGCCCGTGCTGCACGACTACAGGAACGTCAATGCCGAAAGACTGAAGGGGATCCGGATGAGCGTGCTCGTGCACGCGACGAACGATCTGACGCTGCGACCCTCGATCTTCTACCAGAAGATCGGCCAGGGCGGGCTCAACTACGCCGATAGCCCTCCGGGCGTCGATTTCGAGGCGCACTATCAGCCGTACAATGTTCGCGAGCCGTACTCGGACAGCTTCATCCTGTACAGCCTCGCCGCGAAATATCACTTCGCCGCATTCGACCTGAATTCCACGACCGCGGAGTACATCCGTCACACGAGCATGCGTGAGGACTCAACGGAACAGACCCAGAACTTCTTCGAGACCGTGATCGGCATCCCGGATCTGGCGTACTCACAGGTCGGGCCATTCGCAACGACGGCCCAGGACGCCAGCCGGCAGTTCAGCGAGGAACTGCGCCTGACTTCCAACAGCTCAGGCCCGCTGCAATGGATCGTCGGCGGCTTCTACCAGGACTTCGATTCCACCGATAACGTGTTCACGAATACGCCTGGACCCATTGCGCAGGAAGTGCTCGGCGTTCCGTCTCTGTACGATATCGGCGTGATCACCAACTACAAGCAGCTGGCAGGCTTCGGGGAGATCTCGTACCGATTCCTGCACTACCTGCGGGCGGCGGCCGGCGCGCGCTATTACACCTACAGGACCCGCGAGCTGCTCGCGGAGTCCGGCGGGCTTCCCAACGGAAGCCTGACGCCGACGATTTTCCATCTTCCTGCAAGCAACTCGGGCTACACCCCCGAGTTCACTTTCTCGTATCTTCCATCGCAGAATCTGACCCTGTACACGCGCATCGCGAAAGGCTTCCGGCCGGGCGGAGGAAATTCTCCGCCACCATATGCCTGCCCGAAAACTCCCCTGCAATATGGACCGGACAGTCTGTGGAGCTATTCGGCCGGCGAGAAAGCCCGCATGTTTGGCGGCCGGCTGGCGGCGAATTCGGCGGCCTACTACGAGCGCTGGAGCGGCATCCAGCAGGAGGTGGCCGAAACCTGCGGCAATACCTACACGGCCAACGCCGGAACGGCGCAGGTGTACGGCGCGGAACTGGAGATCACCGGCAGGCTGCCCGCCGACTTCACGCTGACCAACAGAGCCGGCTACACGCATGCGCGCATCGTGCGCAGCGTGCCCGGCGGGACATTCAGCGTCGGCCAGCGGATTCAGGATGTTCCGACGTGGACGGATTCGACGTCATTGGTCTGGCGCAAACCGCTGTCCGGGCGGTACGAACTGGTTGCCAGGGCTGACAACGTGTTCGTCGGCTCCATGACGGACGTGTCGTACGCCATCAATGACGTTCCGTCACACGATATCGTCAACCTTCGCGTCGGACTCGACTGGGCGCACGCGGACCTCGCTCTGTTCGTGGACAATGCGGCGAACACGCGCGCGATTCTTGGAAATACCAATGCGCTCTCGTTCAACGTCGCGACGTTCAACAGGGTCGCGACCAACCGGCCGAGAACGATCGGGCTGGATGTGAATTACTTTTTCGGCGGCGAGTGATGCCGGGCTGGGCCGCGGGGCGCGACAGACCGGTCGCAGCGACGCTGCGCCCGCGCGAATCGGCTCAGGTCACCTTACGCAAGGCCAGGGGATGTTTCGATGGGTATTCGCACAGGCAGGCAATTCTTGGCATCCATCCAGGACGGCCGCGCCGTCTACATGGACGGCGAGCGCATCCGCGACGTCACCTCCGACAGCCGACTCGCCGGGGCGGCCCGCACGCTGGCCGAACTCTATGACCTGCAAAACGACCAGGCGC
>JAKAFQ010000045.1 GCA_021817875.1 Pseudomonadota bacterium | reverse complement strand
CCAGCTCGAGTCGTTCTTTCACCAGAGGCTCACCCAGCAGCGCAACGCCACACCAGCCACAATCGCGGCGTACAGGGACGCCCCTCGGCTGCTGGCTCTCTTTGCCTCGGAGCAAACCGGCAAGAAGCCCTGCGCGCTCGCCCTCGAATCCCTCGACCGCGATATGATCCTGGCGTATCTGGAACAGTTGGAGCGCTCGCGCGGCAACGGCATCCACACCCGCAACGCGCGCCTGACCGCCATTCGCTCGTTCTTCCATCACGTCGCCGCCAGCGATCCGGCGGCGATCGGCATCGCTCAGCGCGTGCTGGCGATCCCGAGCAAGAAGTCCGACGTTTCGACGACCGATTATCTCTCCCGGGCGCAGCTCGAGATGCTCATCACCGCTCCGAGCTCGAAGTCACCGGGCGGGCGTCGCGATCGGGCTCTGCTCCTCTTCCTCGCTCGCACCGGCGCCAGAGTCTCCGAGGCGATCGGCGTTGAAGCTGCGGACCTTTCGTTGGATGGTGCACGCCCGCAAGTCCTTCTTCGCGGCAAGGGTCGCAAGGAACGAGTCGTGCCTTTAGCGTGCGATCTCGTCGCGGGCATCTACGGACTGCTGCGCGAGCGCGGTATCGGTCACCATGAACGCGTGCCGCTATTCGTCGGCGCCCAGGGACGGCCTCTCTCGCGCTTCGGTGCTACCCACATCGTGCGTCGCGCCGTCGTCGCCGCTTCTTCGCGTGCTCCCGAACTTACCCGAGCGCCGATTTCGCCGCACGTGTTCAAGCACTCGCTCGCGATGATCCTGCTGCAATCCGATGTTGACCTGCTGAAAATCCAGGCGTGGCTCGGGCATGCTCAGATCGCCACCACTCATCGCTACGCCGCGGCGGATGCGGAGATGATGCGTCGCGGCTTGGACAAGGCTCATATTCGAGGCAGTCCGACCGCTCGGTTCCGGCCCAAGTACGCGGCTCACTGTCTGCTCGAAAACCTGTAACTCATATGTAGCGCCGGCCGCAAACTCTCGGCTCACGCAATCAAGAACGTGGCTACGAGCTTGTGGTCGGCCGCTACATATTGTTGCCCGATGCATAAAAGCACATATCTGGCGCGACACATACGTGCTCTCGGGGCACGTTTTCGGGTTCTGCAACCGCGCGCGGACGAAAGTGAAATTGTTGATGTTCGATGGGTGAGGGCTGTGGGCGCGCAGGTTCGCGGCGAACGCCTCGACGGTCGTCGCGTCCTTGCCCTCGGCCACGAAGATCACTCGCCGCCGTGCCGGATCAGGGTCCGCATCGGCGAAGAGCGTCACGTACTCCTGTCCCTTGGCGCGGGAAGTCTCATCGAGTGCCACCCGCCGTACTTCGCTGAAATCAGCTTCGCTGAGCGCCTCGTTCACGTAGCGCGCGCACAGCGCCATCACCCGGTGAACCGAGAGCCCACTGATGCGCGAGGCGCCCGTAAAGGTCGTCTCGCGCGCCAAAAGCAGCACGAATGCCTCAAACAGCAGCGAGAAGCCGGAGAGCTTGCCCGCCCAGGGCGGGATGACCTGGATGACTTTGCCGTCGGGCAGCTTCACCCGCGGCACGCGCACCGTCAGGTCGCACTGGTACTGGAAGAAGTTCAGGTGCCGGTAGGTCTTCGTCACCGTGTCGTGGACCGGGTGCTCCCCGGCCTGCCCCGGCACGGCAAAGCGGCTGCCGACCTCGAAATCCACCCGGATGCGGAGCGTGCGCTGCTTCTCATCAAAGCCCATCCCGGCGATAAACCAGGGAGAGCTGATGCCCAGGGCTGTCTCGAAGATCTTCTCGGTGACCACGCTTGTCCTTTCGTTTCGGTGAGCGTGGAAACCTACCATAGCCAGAGAAACCGATCGCCGTTCCCCGACGGGGATGTCCCCGTGGGTGCACAGGCGCGTCGCTGCGCTCGGCCCGCGCCCCTCAGGGCGGGCTACAAACAGCCCGCCTGGGCGCGGCTGCGGGCTATGCAAAACGGGGACATCCGTAGTGATCTTCACCGCCTTCAGCTCCGATCACCCACTCGGATTTCAATAGAGGCAGCTACGCACGCTGTCGTGGACGCTGCGCGGCCTACGCGCGTGCCGCTATGCGGGCGGTACTTGTGCGGGGGCGCGTCGGTCTGACCGTCAATCGGGTAGGGGGCGGCCTTGCGGCCGCCGCCCTCCCACACCACCGGACATACGGGTCACGTATCCGGCGGTTCCTGGTCTGCAGCAAAGGGCTGCTGCAGTGAGCTGTGTTTCGTTCGTCGTGTCGCCTGCGGGCCGGAAGACCCTCTCGAGCGCGCCAGAGCAGATACCGTCCACTCCGATGCGGTCGTGAGCTCGGTTGTTCACCGAGAGCACGGTCAAGCCCTAACAGAGATTACTCGTGACTATCTGCTCCTCCAGGTTCGGCCCTTCACCACACCGGTTCTCGTGCGGCCACTACGGCCTCTGCTGTCTCCTGCTCGATCATCCGGCCACCTCGCGGTGGCCGTAGCGCCAGAAGCGCAACCGGGCAGGTCTCCCAGGGTAATGCGTGTGACTATCCGATGGTGTCCGCCGGATCTACGACGCACTGTTCCGTGGGAGCATCGGGCGTGAGCGATCTTGGCCGCCTGACCCCAGCGCGCCGCCTCTATCCGATTTCTGTTCGTCGAACCCATCGTTTGCCTGTGGCTTTCTTCAGATCCCGGATCGCTCCGGGCACCCTTGCCTTTCAGCCAGCCCTTCCCCTCACCGGGTGGGCAGGAGGACTCGCACCTCCCAAGTCACCGCTCCGCCACCACAGCGGACCGGCTGGCGCCTCTCGGCGCCGCACGCCATACCTGGCGCACCAAAAAAACCGGCGAGATCCGCGATCCCGCCGGCAAGCATCCCAACGTGCAAGGTTTTGGGGGTCGATGGCACGCTGGGTCAGGAGAGTTGCTCCGTCAGGGATGATAAACAAAAAATTACTCGCTGCGCTATGTGGCTCCAGGGACTCTGCGGTGATGGGTTCCGATAGCGGGTACCGAGCACCGGCGCGGCGTTGTAGCCGCTCCTCCTTTGTGACGCTCCCGCTTCAGCCGCCCTGTCGCAGGGCGGAGTGCTCGCTTCAAGGCGACGCTCCTCTTCCCAAAAAGGAGACGATGGCAGTCCTCTTTCGTGGCTTCAGATTCTTTCGCACGCCGTCGAGGCGAAAGTCCTGCGGTTGCCGTCGAAATGATCTGTAACCCAAGAGGCGGCTGCTGAGGGTTGCGCTTTGTGAGGTGCTCGAGCAGTCCAAGCGGTATTGCCGTTCGATATCGTCATTTCGGGCAGGCTTCCTGGGGCGTGCCGAGCTTATCCTCAAGGTGCCGCGCCAGTTCGGCGATGGTTGGGAAGTCAAAAAGTTCAGTCAGGTCGAGTCGGCCGGGATATTCGCGGTCGATCTGCTCGTGGATCTCGATGAGCTTCAGCGAACTTGCGCCAAGCTCGAATAGGTTATCGTTCAGATCGAGGCGCTTGCCGCCGAGCGCTGCGGCACAGATCGTCCGCAGTTGCTCATCGATCGCACTGCGGGCGGTTGACTCCGGGCTGCTAGTTGCTTTGCGCAACGCGGCGAGTTCGTTGAGTTCGGCGTCGAACAAGCCGTCGCGAAAGTGCGTCTCGAGCAGGTGACGTTGGATCTTGCCGCTGGTGGTCTTGGGGATGCGCTTGATGGGCACCACCTGAGCGACCTCCAGGCCGGTCTGCTCATTGATCAGCCGGGCTGCGGCGCTCGCCAGCGGTAGGAAGTCCTCCATCTTGCCTCGGTGCAGCACGAGCAGCACCAGCTGCTCGATCTCGGAAGGCGGCCGGCGTACGCCGATCGCCACCACTTTGCCGAGCTCGAGCCCCTCGATGCGCTGTGCGATGGACTCCAGATCATGGGGGTAGTAGTTCTGGCCGTTGACGAAAATGATCTCCTTCGCCCGGCCGGAAACGTACAGCTCCCCGCCATGCACCACGGCGAGATCGCCGGTTCGTAGCCAGCCATCGGCCGTGAAACCCGCGGCGTTGGCCTCGGGATTCTCGTAATAGCCGCCGGTGACATTCTCGCCTCGGATGTGCAGATGGCCGATGCATTCATCGGGTAGCGGATGGTCGTCATCATTCACGATACGCAGATTGCAGTACGGAATCACCCTGCCCTCGGAGATTAGCCGCAGCGCATCATGGGCATTCTCGTCCAGGCGTTGCAACTTGTCACCCACGCCGAGCCGATGCCGGTTGAGCGTGATCGTGCGCATAGGAGTTCCGGGGGGCGGGAAGCTCACCGCCAGGGAGGCTTCCGCCAGGCCGTATACCGGATACATGGCGTTGCGCGCCAGGCCGGCGGGCGCCAGGCGGTCGAGGAACTGCTCGCACAGCTCGACCGAGATCGGCTCCGCGCCGTTGAATATCAGGCGCACGCTCGAGAGCTCGAGGCGCTCGACCGGACGCTCGCCGAGCACCTTGAGGTAGTGCTGGTAGCCGAAGTTCGGCGAGCACAGGAGGGAGGCACGGATGCGGCTCGCGAACTCGAGCCACAACAACGGACGGCGAATGAACAGGTCCGTGGGCATCAGGTGCGCGTGTATCCGGTTGAAGAACATGATGAGATGGAAGCCGATCAGCCCCAGATCGTGGGTGAGCGGCATCCACGAGAGGCTGACGTCGTTGTCCGTAAACTCCGCCGCCTCGGTCACGCCACGCGCATTGGCGAGGATGTTGCGGTGCGTGAGTACGACGCCTTTCGGCTCGCTGGTCGAGCCGGAGGAGAACTGGATGAAGGCGATGTCCTCGGGGCGCGCGGCGTGCACCTTGCCCGCGCGCGAGATGTCATCGAGATCATCCACCAGGAAGGCGCGGGCGCGCAGCCGCTGCACCGTCTCGGCATCGCCTACCTGCTCGGCGAAGCTGGCGATGCGATCGAGCGCGCGGCGCTCGGTGTAGAGGAAGGGATTGCCGAGTCGCCGGGCAATCCTCAAGAGCTTCAGCCGATGCTCGTCACTGATCCCCAAGGCCACCGGCACCGGAATGATGCCGCCAAGGATCGCCGCCCAGAACGCATCGATGAATTGCTCGTTGTGGCTGAGAAGCAGGATCAGCTTGTCGCCCGGGCGCGCCCCGAGACGCTGCAAATGATGGAGGATCCCAAGGGCCCGCTCGTACAGCTCGTCGAATCCGACGGTGCGAACGTCCTGCTCACCCTCGAGATAGGTGATGGCGCGAGGAACCGTGCGATTGGACTCGAGCAGGGCGCTCAGGGTCGTGACATTCAGCATCGGAGATGCTCCAGCCTCATGAGAAAGGGGATGACGGGTGCGAAGATCGCTCTGCACCCCGAGCCCGAGCGGAAAATCACCGCTCCCCCGCCTTGGCCCGCGATGCCGCCCCTCCGAGCCGGCAGCCCGAGGGCGGCTTGTAAGCCCCCGCTGCCCGCGCCACCAGCAGGTATTGCTTGAAGATGCGGTTCGTTTCGGCCTCATGCTCGCTCACGGTGGATCGATCCACCGGATCGAAGAAGCACGTGGGATCCTCTCCCATGTAATCCCCGGTATGATAGAGCGCCATGGCGCGGCATCCCCCACAGGTGTACTGGTAGCGGCACCGGCCGCAACGCCCTTTGAGCTGCGAGCGGTCGGTTATCCGGGCGATGAGAGGGCTGGACTTGACCAGCTCGTCAATGGGCTTCTCGCGCACATTTCCGGCGCTCAGCGCATCGAGCAGCACTGGGCAGAGGGAGACATCCCCCTCCGCATTGAGGGTGAGCCACGACCCGACCCAGCAGCCGATCGAGGGATTCTGCGGGACCGTATTGTTGCGAACGCCCCCGGACACCTGTGCGTGTAGCTCGGGCGAGAGGAAATACGGCGTATAACTCACGTAGCCATGCGGATGGCGGCGCAGCGCCGGATGGAAGTACCGCTCGAGATCATTCCTGTCGAATCCCATGCTGGCGAAGCAGCCCGATCCCGCCCCGCGCGGGACCAGCGGCGAGCGATTGTAGGCGATGTTGTGCTTGACGCAGAATTCGACGGTCCTCTCGAAGCTCTCTGTATTGTACTTGCCGATCGTGATCACCACGTGCTGGCCGAGCCCCAGTTGCGCGCAATCCTGCAGAACCTGAATCGTACGGTCCGACTCGCTGTCCCGGGTCGCGCGGTTTTCCTCATCGACCGCATTCAGTCCGACGACGATTCGCGCCTGTCCCTCTGTCGCATCGCGGATCTTCTCCAGTCGCTCCCGCGTGAGCTTCTTGCAGTTGCTGAGGACGGAGCAGCGGAAACCCAGATCCACGGTCAGACGCAGCAACGCCAAGGCATCCTTGCGCACCAGGAACTCCCCGCCGCTCCATGCCATTGTGTGCACCCCAAGGCGCCGCGCGGGAATCATGACCCGATCCTGGATTTCGTCCAGGGTCAATTCACTTCGGACGCTCCGGCGCACTTTGCGCGGATCATTGCTGCCGGTCATGCACATGGGGCAGCGCAGATTGCACCTGCGCGTCGCCTCGAAGTACACCACCTGGAACCGGTACTGCGTCATGTCATCTTCCGCGTCGTGTGCATGTATTATGCTTGCATCCGGCTTCTATTCGATAAGTCCGTGGCTGTCAATTCACGGACCGAATCGGATGAGGAAAATCAAAACTGGCAAGCAGCGTGCACACGCCGAATCCCTAACCTGAAAAGTCTACGATACGGCAGGCGACCCGAACAAGATGCGCTTACGCATTCGGCGGCAGGCCGCGGTACCATGGAGCGGGGCGAGAACAGTCGACGTTCACCTGCCTCGCCTCGACCAGCGTGGCCGCTGGCTTTGCGGTCTGTTGACTGGCGGTCTCTGGTATTCTCGCACCCCAGCCGGTGAGCCGTTGGGAGTCCGCATGTCAATCACGTCAGACGCTGACGAGATCTATCAGGATGTCATCCTGCCGCATGTATCGCGCACATTTGCGCTGACGATTCCGCAGCTGCCGCCCGCGCTGCGCACTGCGGTCACGAGCGCGTACCTGCTCTGCCGCATCGCCGATACCATCGAGGACGAGCCGGGGCTTTCGGTGCCCGACACGGATCAGTTCCTGAGCCGGTTCACGGCTGTGGTGCGCGGCGATGAGAACCCATCGCGGTTTGCGCACGAGCTCGTGTCTCGGCTGTCCGAGCACACACTGCCGGCGGAGCGCGATCTGATCGCCAACACCGCGCGGGTAATTCGCGTGCTCGAACGGTTCGAGGCGCGCCAGCGCGCCGCCATTCGCCGCTGCATCGAAGTGATGTGTCACGGGATGCACCAGTTCCAAAGCACTGCGAGTCTGGCTGGACTGGCACTCTGCAGCGACCTCGATACCTACTGCTACTACGTGGCGGGCATCGTGGGGGAAACGCTGACGGAACTCTTTTGCGGCTACTCGCCGCAGATCGAGGTGCATTACGCGGATCTGTACCCACTCGCCCCATCGTTTGGCCAGGGTCTGCAGATGACCAATATCCTGAAGGACGTGTGGGAGGACCGCGCGCGCGACGCCTGCTGGCTGCCGCGAGAGGTGTTCAGCCGCCACGGCGTGGAACTGGCCGAACTCACCCCGCAGCGCTCGGATGCGCGCTTTCATGCCGGGGTACTCGAGCTGATCGGGGTGGCCCACAGGCACCTGCGCAATGCGCTGGCCTTCACGTTGCTCATTCCGGCCGATCAGGTCGGCATCCGGCGCTTTTGTCTCTGGGCGATCGGTTTAGCGGCGCTCACTTTGCGCAAGATCCAGACGACCCCTGGCTACACCGCGGGCAGGCAAGTGAAGATCTCCCGCTCAGCGGTTGCGATGGTCCAGAGCTTGACCCATCTTTCGGTGCGCAGCGACGCCGCGCTACGGCAGCTTTTCGAGCGCGCCACCCGCGGATTGCCGCTCTCGCAGGATCCGGTGCCTTTGAAGCCCGTTGGAGTCTTAGCCCGACCTCCTCAGCCCGATCGACGCGATACCCAGGCCGGTTCCCCTCCAGGGTAAACCATTGCGCATGAAACCTGCCTTGCGCATCGAAAGGTCCCTTGGGCCTGCAAGCGGTCCCCGGGACAGGAGAAACGGATACCGTCTGCCTCGGCCACGCCCCGATACCACTATGCGAGAATAGTTGCGTGGCGCATACGTCTTGACGGAATGAGCGTTCAAAACGGGTAGTGTATCCCGGTAAATACCGCGATGCCTTCGCTGCCCTTGCCCACATCGACGTAACCGACCACGAAAGGTGGGGCAATGCCACGAAACCCGACCCCGACGACGTTGTGCAGATGGGCTATCGGCCAAGCGCCGCTATCGCGAAACACCCGGCCCGTATCGAAGAACGGCGCAATTTGCAGGATGAGATGTGTCGAGAGGGCGTTGAAGTACAAAATGTTCTGGCGCAACTCGAGGTTCGCGACGAAGGCATTGCGACCATAGAAGCGCGAAGTCGCATAGCCCCGCAAGATCTGTGAGCCACCGATCACGCTTTGATCCCCGCCAATGCTGCTCAGTGCCCAGAAGGGGATGTGCGCGGCGCTCGGCTCGTAGCGCAGGTCGAGATGAGCGGCGATGGTGAGGGAATGGTTCGGTGACCAATAGAATCGGCCATCGCCGCCCGCCTCCGTGAGGTCCCAGCCGCGCCGCTCGATCCGACCGCTGGTTACTCCGCCGTAGAGCACGATCTTCATGCCTCGTGTCGGCATAGTGATGTTATTGCGGGTGTCGTAAATG
Organism: Pseudomonadota bacterium; assembly: GCA_021817875.1. Next base: position 4,817 of record JAKAFQ010000045.1, on the reverse strand, counting down.
AGTGCCACTCTATCGAGAATGAAATGCGAAGCGCCGAACCCGACTGCATGCGCAAAGCGCTTTGTGGTGGATGGGATTGCCGGCAGATGACCGGCGGTGATATTGAGTGTTTTAACCGCCAACGTATCGGCCAATTGCCAGGCGTGCGTGATGTTCCAGCCGAGCGTCGCGGTGACGCCGAACTGCTGCCTGGTGTACACGGACTGATTCGCCTGTTGGGAGTCATTGCCGACGCCGTAGAATCGTGACGTGCCATTGCGGTCATAGGAGCCATCGATGCTGAAGGACATGGTGCGCGTGCGCAGCAGCCCGGTCTGATAAAGCGCGTCGAAAACGCTCTCCACGTGTTGCTGTCCGCCGGCGACGATCGACCAATGGGTGTCGGCCGAAGGGAAGGCGAGGATTCTGGCGTGCGCACCCCAGCCAAAGTACGGGCTGTGTTCTATGTCAGGTGCAATGATCTCGATAATTTCCCCCCGGGTATTGGTCACGAGGCGCGTGGGGATGACGCCAAGGGTTGTCCCGCTGTTCGGGGAAACTGCGGTAAGGGGTACGGGCAGCCACGGCCAGGTGGTGGGATTCAGCCAGCTGAAGTGGTGGCGTGTAGGCAACGCGGGGCGTGAACGGCCGGGCCGGGCCTGATGCCTGCGGTGCGGGCCCGTCGCGGATAGCTTTGCTGCATGGGCGTGCTCATGGGAAAGTCCGGAAGCATGGGCTGTCGCGCGAGCGGCGACGCAGGTGAGCAGCGCGACGGCAAGGAGACATACGGACTTGTGGCGCGATGGTATGCACGCCTCACGGCGCGATAGATCGCGCTCGGGCGCTGCCAGGAGGGTATGGACGGTGAAAAGCGTGGTCACAGCCCCCGGGGCTCTGATCGCGGAGTGTCCCGTGAGCCCGCCGCCTCCAAGCAGGTGTCTCGGGGGTGGCGAGCGTTGAGCCAAGTCGCGATGGCGAAGGTCGCCGTTCCGAGAGCGAGGTCACGCGCGCGGCGCGCAAGGGAGGCGGCAACGGCCGTGGCCGGCGGGATCCCAAATAGCGCGCAGGCGAGCGCGTAGCTAGCTTCCTGCACTCCGGCGGCGGCGGGCACCCAGAACGCAAAGGTCCGGAGTCCGACCACGGCGCTATCGATCAGCAACGCCTGAACACCGGTCACGGGCCTGCTGAGCAGGGCAAAGACCAGCCACGCCTCAACGGCGCCCATGAGCCAACAGCAAAGATGCAGCACGAATGCAAGGGAAAGGCCGGTTTGTTGGATAATTCTCTGCGCTTCGCGGCTGTATGCATCATCGGAGAGCCGCGGCTTCAGTGCAGCGAGAAACCTCGTGCGCGAGGAAATCCTGCCAACCAGGCTCACAACCGAAGCTGTTACACGGCGCCGCGCAAGCAGCGCAGCGGCTATACCTAGGACACTCAACCCAATACCGAGCCCCAGCTGTCGCATGAGGCCCGAGCGCGGCGCAACCGATAAGAGAACAACCACGCCAATGAGAACGTAGGGCACTTTCGCCGCCAATTCCATGAGCAGATCGATGACCGTTGACAAGACGCCGCGGACCGCGAGCGCTCCCGGCAGGCGCAGCGCCCGAGTTCCGAGGACAAAGCCGCCGATTTGTGAGAAGGGGAGCAGTTCACCCGCCGCATCTCGAACGAACCGCGCCCACACGAAGCGGTGCCACCCGACGCTCGGGGAGTCGCCAGCGACGCTGTACCACGCCAGGCCCAGCACGCCTTCGATGGGTAGATGCACCATGACGAGGATCAGGAGTCCGAAGACGCCGAGATGAGCCAAAGTTCGAACGCAGACGATGGGTCCCGCGTAGTACAGCGTCGCCACCAACGTCACGGCGCCGATCAGCAGACCCACGGCGAATCGCGTCTTCATGTCATCACCACGTCATCGCCCGGCGTGACTGGCGTGCCGCCCAGCGTACCATTCGAGTTTCAGATCGAAGTATGATGTGTATGGGGCGAACTCCTCTCGTAGCACGTACGGATCGAGGCCGAACATCGCGAGTTCGTAGGGGCGTGGGCGATGGTTGCGGTTGCGTCTGTTCTCGAGCCAGCTGCGCATCCGCTGCGTGGCGAGCGCAGTCGCGGTGAGGCCGCAATGGCGGTAAATGCGCTGCACGGCGCGCAGGGGGTCCGCCAGAACTTCGTGGTATTGCAGGTGCAGAATCGCATCGGATGCCGCCGCGGCGCGCAGCATCCGGCGAGCGCCCTCGCGCCAGGACGCAAAGACTTGTCGGCCAATTTCCACTCTGTCAACGCGCTGCGTGAAGGGGCGTCTGAGAACCTCAGTCAGCGTGGCCACCGAGGCCAGCACCGCCACCGGATCGCGATGGATAAATACCCAACGTGCATCCGGGTAGACGGCCTGGATATCATCCAGGGCGAAGACATGATCGGGGGATTTCAGTACCCAGCGGCGTCCGGGGCTGTGGGCGTCGAGGTGTTGCAGAAAGCGTCGGTGAAAGCGAAATGCCTGTTGATGCCCGTGCCCTTGAAGCCAGCCCTGATAACTCGGTACGCGATAGACGCTGTCGTAGCGCAGACTTTGAAACACCTGTGCGGTGATGTCGGTACATTCTTCGGGTTCGTTGGCGGCGATATGATGCAGCCGATCGAGCTCGGGGGCGAGCAACCGCATCAGGTAAAACTGCGCCTGCACCCAGGCGCGGCGCACGCGGCTCTCCAGCCGACCGGACGGCGAGAGGTGCGGGTAGACCAGCTGCCAGGAGCGCGGGGCCGTCAGCGCGGGGTCCTGGACCAGCAAGCGGTGCAGGAACGTCGAGCCGCTGCGGGGCATGCCGGTGATGAACATCGGTCGCTCAATGGAGCGGGATAGGATCGACGGCATATCCTGCTCGCGCCGCTCAAACGCGAGTAGGTTTCGCAGACTGCGCTGGATTTCAAAGCGCAGTGCGTATCGTCCGAGCGTATTCAGAGCGGCTTCCGCGTCACACGCGGCAAGAAGGCGCCGTAACGGATCGTAGAACGATGTGTCGGAAAACTCCGTCTGCCGCGCGCGTTTTAGGGCGGCGATCATCAGCTCCTCGACATCGAATGCGATGCGCGGCGCGCACGATCCATCGTATTGCTCAGGAGCGTGGTTCACTGTGGTTACGTTATGAGCGGATGAGCGGAGTATGGGCTACTACGCGGCGCGGTCCCGCGAGGTTCCAGGGCGCCGGAGTAGGTTGCACAGTAGCACTGGATGCTCCTCTGGTTTGTGCAGCGCAGTGAGCGGCGCGCCGCATCGTCGCCCGATTGCCAAGCGGGTCGCACCCGGAGCCGTACGACATCAGGGTCGGCGGACCATTATCTCTGGCTGGCTTCATGGCAAAACCATCTCTCCCCACTGAAGCGAAGCGTCGTTGCGTCTGGCATTAAAAACAACGTCGCGGTCACGAGTCAAGCGCCCAGTGGGCAGCCTGCGCTCGGCTCGGGTGATAGCTCATGCGTTTGAAGCCCTTGAGGAGGAATGTCATCGATTGCTTGCGGCACGCTTGTCTTCATGAGGACGCTACGGCCGCGAGTTGCTTCGGCAGCACCGCTCGTGATGCGGGCTTTGTTCGCGCTCAGGAGTGCGACCGGGTCATGGACGAGTGTGTCGCTCGCGCGGCGTGCGGTGAGTAATATGATGCATTCTGCCGACCCGCGAGAGCTTCGCGTGTGAAGCTGATCAGATGATGGGCAACGAGACCGATGTGGAGCACGTCCTCGATTCTCCTCTCGGCGATTAACGGCCGAGCCAGGTGCCAGAAGGTGCGCCGATAATCGGACTTGATGCCGACGTGCCAGATCAGATTCCTCAGAATGGCGAGACCGTGGGCAATATTCGACCAGGACGCTCGGGCAGGGCTGGCTGGTGGAGTGAGTCGATTCGGGTATGTGTGAGCGGCGTTATACGCGAAGCGCTCGTACACCGCCTCGGGACTGTACGCCTCGGCAATGAGCGTCTTCCAGGCCGCGACGACGCTCTCGTAGGGTTGGCGGAAGACGACGTTTGACTCGAGCCGTGGGTCTTCAACGATTCGGCCTGCCGCGCTGAGCCGCTCATGCAGCGGCGTGCGCGGCAGCGCCTGCAGTAAATTGATGGTCAACATGGGAATGTGCGCACTGCGGATGAACTCTCCGATGCGCGCTGGCGTCTCGGCCGTATCCGTATCGAGGCCGAGGATGATTCCGGCGACTACCTCGAGGCCGTAGGCGTTCAGGGTTTGCACCGCCTCAAGGATCGGCACCGTCGTGTTGTGTTGTTTTCGCATCGCACGCAGCGCCTCGATCTCGGGAGTTTCGATACCGCAGAAGATCGTGGTGAACGATGCCTCGCGCATCAGCGCGAGCAAGCTCGGGAGCTTGGCGATGTTGAGCGTCGCCTCGCAGGCGAATTGAATCGGGTAGCCGCGGCGATGCTGCCAGTCGATGAGCGCGCACAGCAGCTCTCGGGCGGCCTTGCGGTTGCCGATGAAGTTGTCGTCGACGAAGTACACTGCCCCGATGATGCCGGCCGTGAGCATCGCATCGAGTTCGGCCGTGACCTGTCCTGGGGTTTTGAGGCGTGGCGCGCGGCCGTAGAGCGCGGGGATGTCGCAGAATTCGCACCTGTACGGGCAGCCGCTCGAGAACTGTACGCTGCCGATGAAGTATTGCTCGAGCGGGGCGAGCCCGTAGGCAGGAAGCGGAAACTCCGTGAGGGGCCTGCGTTGAAGGGTGTTCAGCCGACACTGGCGCGCCGGTCGCCCGGGGTTTGCATCGAGCAGTCCGAAGAGCCGCTCGGTGGCATCGCCGAGCTCGCCAAGGTGCAGATAGAT
>JAKAFQ010000615.1 GCA_021817875.1 Pseudomonadota bacterium | reverse complement strand
ACGCAGCGTCTCGACCATGGGGATCTGGCTGAAAACATTGGCATGTGACCCAAAGGTCAACGCCGCGAGGGCATTCATGTGCGCCCCCGCACCAGTCCTTTGTGTTGAGCACGAAATGATGCGCTGTCGACGGAGCAAACCCGCACCTCTGTCTCCTCCGGAACCCTTCCGTCGTCTGGTACAGACGGCCCCGACGCCTCTGAATTGACTCGAAGCGATCACTCCCCGGCTGGACAGCTGTCAGTGCACGCGTCCGGTCCAAGGCAGCGGCTGGCCGCAGGCAAAATGAGACTCTCGTATTACCCGGACCCCGCGGACCCCACTGCACGCAAAGCGTCCAATAGGGCCGATTCGCGTGCTCGGGCCTGTGACTCGCTTGCCAGCAGTTGTTCCTGAATGGTCTGCGCTCGCGCTTCGCTTTCTTGTGCGCGCAATGCAAACAGTGCCATGCCAATCTCGTGGGCGACATGGAACAAGAGTTCGCGCTCGTCCGCGGCGTAGTGCTCGCCGGGACGCTCGCCGACCACGAGGGCGCCGAGAAGGTTCCCGCGCACCATCAGCGGAAAGGCGTAGCCATCCCGACCAAGTTCGCTTGGCGTGTCACTGAGATCGAGTACGGCCGCGCGCGCCCGCAAGTTGACGAACGCGAGATCATCGGTGGCGATCCGTGCGGGCAGCGCCGGCTCGCCCTGCTGGCGGATGCAAACATAGGCATCGAACGTGTATTCGTAGAATGCGACTCGCGGTGCGGCGGCATGCCGCACGATCTGCTCAACAGCGAGATCGAGCAGGTTATGCGGTTCGGTGACGAAGGCACAGTCGTCAGCGAAGCGGCGCAGGGCGGTGTCGGCGCGATACTGGCGGCGGAACAGGAAGCGCTCGACGAGGCCATCGATGCGCCGGTGCACCGTGCTCAAGACGACGCCGAGCCCCAACGGCACGGCGAACTCGAGAGCGAGGCTGGCGTCACGGCCGAGCGCAGCGCGCTCGATCAGGCTCTCGAACAGGGCAAACAACCCCAGCACCAAGCTCGTGGTGGCCGCATATACCAAGCCACGGTTGAGGACCACCGCGATATCCACCACGCGATGACGCAGCACCGCGTACAGGAAGCCGGCCATGGCGATCGGCAGCATCAGGGTGTTGGTAATTTCCGAAGTGAAAAAACCCAGTAACGGCGTGTTGTCCAGGAACACCGAGGTCACGAGCAGCACGCTGCTCCACAGCATCCAGCGCAGTCGCAGCCTATGCTTTCCGTCCGCATGTCGATAATTGGCGAAGAGCAGGGCAACCGGAACGAAATAGCTGGCGGTGAATACAAAGCCGTACTGCGGCCGCAGGAACTCCGCCCAACCCGTGGCGACAAAAATCAGGAGACCGCCCGGCGTGACGAGAGCTCCCGCACCGAGGAGGAGCAGAAAACTTGCGCGCCAGAGCGTTCGACCCCGTGCGCTCAGTGCGGTGCCAACCATGGTTTCGACCATCAGGTAGAAGCCGCCCCGCGCGAGCAGGTACAAGAAATCGATGGTCAGTTGCGTACTCAGTCCGAGCCCGCCGTCGAGTGGTACGGCACCCGCTGCGACACCAACCACAAAAGCGATCGCCCAGAGTGCCAAGCCGGCGGCGGCTCGATCGTGCCCGCGCCACGCGGCGAGCAGCGCAATCCCGCCGAGAAGCACGACGAAAAAAAGGAATGCCCACTCCGACCATTGCTCGCCGGTTCCAGCGCTGGTGTCGACATTCGTGACCGGTACGGTGAAGTTGGCATGCTCGCGGCGAATCGCAAACGCGTAGGTACGGTTGACGGGCAGGCTGTCATTGAATTGCGCAAATCGACCGATCGCAATCCGGGTCGCGGGCGGTGTCGCCGCGAGATCCACCCGATCGCCTGGCCGCAGCGCCTTCGGCAGCCCAATGCCGGGAATCGGCACGATCACCGCGGTATGGGCATCCACGAAATCGACCGAGAACGGCATACCCGAGGGATTGAACGTCCGGACACCGGCGTACGTGACCGCCAGCACGACGGCGACCGTAAGCAGCATCAAGAGTCCATAACGGCGGTGCATGGCTATCCCCTGTAATGTTCTGCCGAATTATGCGCGACCCTGCGGCACGTAATGTTCCAGTTTTCGACTCGTCGGGTTGCAGCGGGGTGATAGTGGTTCAGGAGTCCGCCAAGTCGGCGGCGGGAATCGACGGAATCGCAGGTGCGATCGGGAGTTGGCCAGTTGGGCACGGGGCTCTCATATAGTCCCCGATTCCTCGAAAATTGCGCTCTGGATGACAATGCTCCGCGTTCTCCTGTAGAAACCTGCGCATCAGACTCCAGACTTCCAAAGTAAAGAAGCCGGCATTCAATTGCCATGCGAGAAAAACCAAGTCGAGCATCGTCGAAAGAGGCGGTCATGGGTATGGGTAGGACACACTTCGCGTATGCAGGGTCACACGCTGTGTTCGACGAATCCGCACCCCATACGCGCGCGTTGTAGGTCATCGAGTGACGTCGCAGCGCGTGCCCATGTGAAGCGCGACCCGGGCGTTTGGCGCGTACCAAGTGAAAGGCAGTTAGTCAGGCGATTTTCGTATGACCATTTCGAAGGCTGAGCATCAGATCATCGTGCGCCGTGGGACGGTGCAGCCCATCGTCAAGGTGACCCCTCGGAACGAGAGCAACGCAATGACGGGCGCACAGCTCGGCGCGGTCACGGCCCGGGAGTATCGGCGCCAGCGCCCGACCCTCCGCCAACGCCAAAGCGGCGCGCTCGAACTAGCAGGAGCGCGGGACGTCTATGCACTCGTCACCTGCGACGACCCGAAGTCTCACGGTGTCGCGGAGACCGAGTCCACGTTCACGGCGAGCGGGTTCCTGGTCGGCAGTACGGTGATTGCGTCGCGCACCCTGTACTACCAATTCCTGCCGGCGTTGGACGGCATTCGCAACAGCGTGCACGTGACGGGAACCGGGTACGCGCCGACCACCACCGGCGGAGCCGAATCACGGGCGCTGAGCGACCTCAAAAAAGCCTGCGCCGTGGCCGCTTTCACGCAGGTAAGATGCGCAAGACGACTCGGCCTGATGCTGGGACGCGCAAACAAGCCCAGTACCGTCGCCGCGCCGCCTGGCCGGGTGTATCGCGACCCGCAGGGCCGATTCTCCGTTCAGATTCCGCGGAACTGGAAGGCGATCGCGGAAGGCCGTGATGGCCGCCTCGAC
>JAKAFQ010000044.1 GCA_021817875.1 Pseudomonadota bacterium | reverse complement strand
GATGCAAATTCCGACGCGCGCGCAGAACTACCTCGGCCATCCCTGGCTAATGAGCGCACCCTGGGGCTTTGGCGTCGAAACATCGATTCATGCGCTGCGCCTGTGCGGCTGCGGGCTCTTCGATCAATATCCGAGCCTGCAGATCGTGCTCGGTCATCTGGGCGAGTGCATTCCCTTCGGACTGTGGCGTCTGGACGCGCGCATGCGCTTCTCACCGCGGGGTTATCGCGGTAATCGGCCTCTCGGCGAGTACTTCCGCCAGAATTTTCACCTCACCACCAGCGGTAATTTCGACGATCCGGCATTCCGGTGCACACTCGAGGTGATGGGACGTGACCGAGTGTATTTCAGCGCCGACTATCCGTTCGAGACCATGGACGACGCCGCCGGGTGGTTTGACTCCACCAGTGTGATCGACGAAGCCGTACGACGTCAAATCGGATTCGGCAACGCGAACAGACTTTTCAAGCTTGCGGCTGTACGGTGACCGGCGTCGGTATGCAGCGTCGAGTGGTCAACGCTGCGGCGGAATTCTCAAAAATATTAAAAACTCCTGCGCATTCGGGTCATCGTCGTTGCAGGAGAGACTCGGTCACGGCGAAGTCGGATGCGGTTCCGGTGAGGATGATCGAAGCGACAGCCGGCGAAGAGCGTCGATATCGGAAGCGCAGCGAAGCGGTTGCCGCAGTGACACGAGGCGCAGAAGTTGGCGATGTCGCGCGCATACACGGAGTGAATGTCGCCACGCTGTGCAGGTGGTTGGCGTTGTACCGCAATGGCGGAAACGATTCCTTACGGGAACGAAAACGCGCAGGACGCCCGCGCCGGGTCAGTGAACGGACGATGTGCCGCGTTTTCGAAATGATCTTGAGTGGCACTCCAATACAACATGGAGCGGCGTCCGAGCTCTGGACAATCGAGACGGTAAGAAACCTGGTCAAAAAGCAATTTGCCGTCGAGGTCAGCAAGAGCAGCGCGCGACGGATGTTGATGAGGCTCGGGATGAGTCCGAGACGCGCGATATATATGGAATACCGACGGAACCCAGAGGCTTTGGAAAGACACCTGCGCCGTACCTTTGCGCAGATTCGGACACTGGCGAGAACGCGGAACGCCGTCATTTATTTCATGGACGAGAAGACGATGTGCGCGGAGTTCCGCCAGCACGCCACGGGGAGGTATGTGAAGCACGAGGGGGTCGCCAAAGATCGTGATCGGCACTGCGGAATAAAACTGGTCAGCGCAGTCGGATTGCGTGGAGATACGAAGTTCCGTGCGTTTGCAGACGGAATGAACCAAGACAGGCTTTGCGTGTTTTTGAAAGCGTTGCTGCACGACACGGGCAGGGCGCTGGTTGTGATTGCGAACATGAACGGTTCACAGAGCGACGGGGTTGCAAAAATGGACGCATTGCATTCCGATGAAAGAATGACGCTGTTCAATCTAGCGGGCAATTTGCGGGAAATGGACGCCGGAAAATAGCCAGAGAATCGCGTCGGGCATCGGCCGGTCGGCGGTATGTTGATTCACTGTGAAGAGCAAGGGCGATTCGCACCGTCACTGTGCGTGGGCGCATCGGTTCGAAACGCGAACGAGTAACAGAGTCCAGAGGAGAGGTGTGTATGAACGCTGTACGACGATGCGCCGGGCTGCTCAGGGGTTGCGGTTCAGTGGGCCTGTTGTGGCTGGCCCTGCTGTTTTCGACCGTGGGGATTTGCGAGGCCGCGCAACCGGCTCATCATTCGCGCTCTAATGAATTCAGGTTCTTCACGAAGCCGGTGCTCGTCAAGAACTCGCCTACCAACCTCAAGTATTTCGATGTCAGCTGGGTTGATAATGCGACGCAGCGGTATTACGTGACAGATCGGACAAATGACGCGATCGACCTCGTGAATGCCGCAACTGACACGTTCATCGGATTTGTGGGTAAAGGTCATTACACTGGCGCGCGTACCTGTCCGGGGCAACCGCAAGAGTGGCGGCTGTGCGCAGGCCCCAACGGAGTCGTCACTGACGACTTCGGTCACGTATGGGCGGGAAACGGTAATGGAGACATCATTGAAGCGGACGCGACCAAACCCGGAACGTCGATCATTCGCTCGATTCCGACGGGAGGAACGGGTCGCATTGACGAATTTGCGTACGACCCTGTTGACCAGATAATGATGGCGGAAAACGATGGCAGCTTTCCGCCGTACATCACTTTTTTTTCGCCCACCACTGGACGAATCCTGAGTCGTTACGTTTATCCGAAGGATCAGAGAGGAATGGAGCAGCCGGTGTGGGACCCGAAGACCGGACTGTTCTATGAGAACGTCCCGGGGAAATACAATCGCATCGATGCTTTTGATCCACATAAGCTGCCCCGTCCGGTCAAGAGCATTGCCGTCAAGTGCTCGGGTGGTCTGCTCGGGTTGACCGTCAGCGGCCTGACCGTCGGTCCTGATGGCGTGCTGATGACCGTGTGCGGCAGCATAGGCGGCGCCGCCATCAACCCGGTTACCGGAAAAGTGGAGAAAATCGTTCCTCAGGGAGCCGACGCTGACGAAGTTTGGTACGATCCCGGTACGGACAACTATTTATTTTCCGGACCTCACGGCGTGGCTGTGGTGAATGCCCGTACCTTGAAGTACTTGACCAATATTCCGCTTCCGAGCCATTCGGTGGCTGTGGATGCACGAAACCACCATGTGTTTGTTCCAGTGGTTGGCAGAGGTATATACACCGTCACGCTGGAAGAGTGACCGCAAGTGATCGGGACGCCCCCGGTGCTTCCGGGGGTGGTTCGACGTATGCAGACTTTCCAAAAGATGCCGGAAATCCTGGTTCACCAAGCCGAATCGGATGACAACGAGCCGGTAGGGCCTTGGATTCCGCGCTCGGTGGATTCGGATTGCACGGAATTGCAGTCTCTTGGGCAGCGTCGTGATGAGGATGTCCGCCGGGCGGCGCTCGGAGGATGTGCAACGCCGGCCTGTGACAGGCGTTTGTAGATGACCATCCTCGGGTTCCTGAACAGTGTCATTGAACCGATGCGCATGGAGCATATGGAGTTCGGGCGGCAGGCCGGACCGGGAACGGAGGACTTGGGGGGACGGGAGGGATGCATTCCGTGGGTGTCCGAGGGCCATGTGTGGAACGGAGGCCGCGTACCTGTGCATTGCAACCGGGTAGATGCCGGCAGCTCGAGCCGGTGCGGTGCGTCTCGGCAGTGGGTCTCGCGGCCTTTGTGACGGATGCCCCGGACGGCTCGGTGAGAGAGCCGCCGCGGGGCACTCGCCCAAGGTCTTCTGCCGCCGGCAGGCAGCGGGCGGGAGGGGAGCCTGAGCAGGCATAGCACCGTCGGCCCCTCAGTCTGGCACGCGCGATCAATCACTCGGCACGTGGCGCCAAGTGGCCCGGCTGCCCGCGGCAGATCATTTGCGGACGCTGCCATTGCCACCCGGAATCCGAAGTCATCGCCCGGGCGTCTTGCCGCGGCTCAGTACGCCGGAGGGCATTGGTGATCGAGATCCCGTCGCGTTCGTTTCACCTCGCAGAACGCCAGACGGGGCCGAGGAGGCTCGTTACGTTCGGAATCCGTGGGGGGTGCGGAACCCGATTGCCATGCTGCGCTTCGAGGCACTATACCGGGGCGCTTGCACAGCATGCGGGGAGGCACTCGACCGTTTTTCGCTCACGTGCAGGAGGCCACGCAGCTCAGGACCGTCAACTGAGGATACTGTCTGCCGGGCCCCCCTGTGCAGGGTTCGGGATGGCCCGAACCTGCCGCGTGGTCCGTCGACCGGCTCCCGGGCGACGTATTTCCCGGCATGTGGCAGACAGGGTTGCGGTGAGGCTCCCATCAGGAGTTCACGGCAATCCGGCGATCGCACGGCAGTTTACCGGATCGATCCGTCAGCATGGGTTTTGCCACCGGAATTATCGAGAGACGATCAGCCATGAAGCCAAGTGATGCCACAACCCGATCCGACGCATTCGACCTCACGCATGCTTCGATATCCGATCTGCGGACGGCACTGGACGAGGGGACGTTGACCTGCGTCGAACTGGTCGCGCTCTATCTGAACCGGATCGGCTATTACGATCGGCACGGCATCCGACTGAACGCCGTGCCGATCCTCAATCGAGACCTCTTCGAAGACGCATACGCGTCGGATCAGCGCCGGGCGGCGGGCACGCCGCTCGGGCCTCTGGACGGCATTCCGTATCTGGCCAAGGACAGCTATGCGGCCAAAGGCTTGACCGTCGCGAGCGGCTCGCCCGCCTTCGAGACGCTCGTTGCGCAGAAGGATTCATTTGTCATCCAGCAGCTGCGGGCGGCGGGTGCGGTGCTCATTGGCCTCACCAATATGCCGCCGATGGCGGCAGGGGGTATGCAGAGGGGACTGTATGGCCGGGCCGAGAGCCCGTACAACGATGCGTACCTGACCGCGGCTTTTGCATCCGGATCATCCAATGGCTCGGGAACGGGCTGTGCAGCCGGTTTCGCAGCCTTCAGTCTCGGAGAAGAGACCTGGTCGTCCGGTCGGACGCCAGCCTCCAATAATGGCTTGTCGGCCTACACGCCTTCGCGCGGCCTGATTTCCACCCGGGGCAATTGGCCATTGATTGCCACCATGGACGTCGTGGTTCCATTCGCGCGCTGCATGGACGACCTCCTCGAGATTCTCAATGTCCTGGTCGAAGAGGACGAGCAGAAAAGAGGCGACTTGTGGCGTCAGCAGAATGCCGTCAAATTGCCCAAGCCACAGGACGTAAGACCGGCCGATTATCGTGTGCTACGCAACCGGGATGCACTGGCCGGCAAACGGATCGGTGTGCCGCGGATGTATATCAACAAGGGCGGTGCCGCGACGCGCCCCATCGACACCCGCGCGAGCATCATGGCATTGTGGCTCCAGGCCGAAGCGGATTTGAAACGCCTCGGCGCCGATGTCATCGAGGTCGATTTTCCGGCTGTCACTCATTACGAAAGGGGGCTCGATGATGAGAACTCTCTCGTCGGGCGAGGAATCATTCCGGCAGCCTATTTTGCCTCCGAAGCGTGGGATCTCGTCATGCATTCCTGGGATGATTTCCTCAAGTGGAATGGGGATCCGCACTTGTCCAGCCTGGCTCAGGTCGACGGCAAGCAGATCTTTCCCGTCATACCCGGCGCACTTCCAGACCTTTATGAGGGTATTCCCGATTTCGCCCGTATTACGGATGCCGCCGCTGGAGGCGTTCCCGGGTTGGAGCAGATACCCTGCCTCGCGGAAGGTCTTCGAGGCCTCGAACAGGCGAGACAAGTCGATCTGGAAGAGTGGATGGATACGCTGCGTGTCGATGCGATCGTCTTTCCATCGGTAGCGGATGTCGGGCCAGCCGATGCCGACTATAATCCGACGTCCCAGAAGGCGGCCTGGCGGAACGGTGTCTGGGTGGCCAATGGAAACCAGGCGATACGGCATCTCGGAATACCGACGGTGACCACGTGCATGGGCATCATGAAAGACATCAGGATGCCGGTCGGCCTGACCTTTGCCGGCCGCGCGTATGATGATAATGCCCTGCTGAGCTATGCATATGCCTTCGAGCAAAGTCGCTGTCGGGGTGCGCCGCCGCCGCGCACGCCGCCGCTGCCGGAAGAACGGCTGGCCCGCGGCGATCTTCCAAATGACAGGCGCGACCTCGCAACCCGATGGCGACTTCGCTGGCGCGCGCATGTCCTTCCGGTGACGAATGAGGGCTGTGTTCCGCTGGAAGTTCAGGGTGAGAGTGGAGCGTCGATCCAGCAAATTCTGGTGTACGTCAATGGAGAAGCGGTCACCGTGAGGCGCCGTGGCGCTCACTGGGTCGCTCGCACTCTGTTGGATAGTCAGGTCCACTATCATCTGCATAGTCGCTGGAGGGGCCCATACGGTTCGATCGTGGTCGTTCTGGAATTTGATGTATCTGGAGCCGTGAACGCAGAGTACCAGGTGGTTGGAGGAATTGGCTGAAGCCGGCACCGGGACGCTCGTCTCGGGTGACGTCCAGGTCATGATCGACGTGATCGTGACGTGCTCGTTCGACGGGGTGTAATTTGAGGAAGAGGTGATATCGATCCGCAGCCTGGCGCCGTGGTCAAATCGTTGCGGACCGATGCGATGCCCGTTGCTGCGCCGATGCGGCGCGGAACCCCGGCAGGATGCACCGCAGACGCTGAAGAAATCGTACCGCTGGTCATTTCGGCGGCGGTCGGGATCGCCTGGCGGCCCTGGCTGGGGGACGCGTGGCCGCTCTTTGCGCACGGCGGTGCGCCGGTCATGCCCTGGTGGGGGCGTGCGGTGAGCGCGTTCATCGTCGAGAGGCCCGGATCGAGCGCCACAGGTCCAGCGGCTGCGAAGGCGCAGGGATTGCACCTTTCGGCCGCTCACGGCGGTGAGTGCCCTGCCGACATCCTGGCGGGCGTTGAACGCCGTGTGCGGTCACGACGATTTCGCTGAGCTGACGGTGCGCGGCGTGCCAATACGGGGGTCCGTCGGTCCCTTGCTCTGGAAGGTGTTGACGCGGCGGCTGTGGGCGCGCTCAGGCCCGTCGCGCGCAGCAGCGATGCGACCAGCAGCAGCGCGGCCCAGCGTCGATCCGCGCCAGGCGTCGCGAGAATTGCCCTTTTCACGGGCTCCTCTGGGTCGCGACGCGCCTTTCGGAGGACGTCATGGTGCATCCGCTGCACCCCCTGGTGGCCAGCCTGTCGATGGAGGATACGCGGGCCTTCTTCAAGGCCGAAGCCGGCGTCAAGCGGCACAGGAGCGATCCGGTGGTCGATGCTGCCGGGCACGTCGTCGGCATTGCGTCGCGTTCCGAGGTGTTGCGCCGGTCGAGGGAAGGGTGGCAGGCCGGGGAACGCTGGGCGAGCGACTCGACTCACCCGAGGTTCTCGGTCATCCGGATGGCCGGGTCGCGGAGCGGGCAGATCGCATGGTTGCGGCCGATGTCGGCCGGGTGCCGATCGGGGGGCGCTCTTGCGGCACCCGGGTGGGCCTGCTCGCCCGTCGCAACGTCCTTCGGGTGTGGGCCCATGCGAGTCAACTCGAGGGTGACCGTGCGCAGCGGATGAGTCTTTATTGCCGTTGAGCCCACAGACGTCACCGCGCGGTCAGGAGTTTGGGGGTCCTGTGCCAGCGCGCACGCGCCCCCGCCCGAGATTGACTCTGGAGTTCGATCCGGGGTGTACCCTCGCTGCTCCATCACCGGAGTCAGCGGACGGAGCGATCGCGGTGCCGGGCCGGTCTGCACAAATGCCTGAGGCGAGTGGGCCGCCGAGACCGAAACGGCGGGTCGCCGCGTGCGCTGCGGCAGTGCGTGGCGGATTGCCATTCGGTGTGGTGATGGCAACCGCTGGAGCTTCAACGTTGGCGAGGCAGTGCGGCGCGGCGCCGCTGATGCGGCCCCTGCTCGGCCTCGCCATCCTTCAAGCCGGATGGGTCACGGCGCGCAGCATCGCGCATCGAAGTGCTGAGCTGCGGCTCGGGGGACACTCGTGGTGGTCATTGGGCCCGGCCCAGGAGCATTCCGGATTCCACACCGTCCCGTTGGGGCTGGCGGTGATCGCCAGCGGCCTGCTGGCCCTCGGCACGGCGGCGGCGAGCCACTGGCCGCTGTGGGTCGCCGGGACCTGTCTCGGCGCGGCGTGGCTGACGACGGTGATCGCCATCAGTCGCTTTGCCGGGTCGCTGGCCGTGCGGGGCGTCGATCTGCGCGCACTCGACGGCTCGTGGTTTCTCGTTCCGGCGGTGCTGCTCGGTGCGGCCATCGCCACCGACCGCCTGGCTGCGCAGCTCGCCGGACACTGGAGCGGCATACTGGAGCGGTTCGCAGCTGGCAGCGCGCTCATCGGCTGGTGCCTCTACTGGATACTCGCCGTGTTGGCGGGAGTTCGGATCCGGCGGCACGGGCTCGGCGTAGGCGCTCAGGCGCCCTGGTGGATCGCCATGGGCTGCGCGGGTCTGGCGGCCGCAGCGCTCGGGCAGGTGCTGCAGAGCGGGCCGCCCCGGGTGCCCGCGCAGTGGCTGACTGATGCGACCGCGATGTCCATGGGGGCAGCGATCCTGCTCAGCGTGCCGGTCGTGCTGCTGAGCGGGCGGTTTCTCCTCCGGCGGTGCGGTTTCCGGGGCACGGGCGCATGGCCACCGACGTTCTCCACCGCCGTGTTCGCATTTGGCGCTGAGCAGACCGGACGGGTGCTGCACGCGCCTGCGCTCAGTTCCCTCGGGCTCGACGCGGCCTACGCCACGCTGGTGTTCTGGTGCGTGACCGCAGGGTGGAACCTGAGGCTTGCGTACACCGCGCGGTTCAGCGGCGCGCGACGTTCATGACCGAGGCTCGCCGCGGTGGCCGGGAACGCAATGCCGACGCCAATTCCTTGGCGAAGCGCAGGGCGGGGGATGTCCAGGCCGTGGGAATGATAAAACCGGTGCGCGGTTTGATTGTTTACGCCGGAGCCTGGTTCGAGCCGCGCGCGGCCGGCAGCGCGTCCGCGCCGCTTCACTTCAGCGAGCAGCACCGACGCCTGTCGATCGGCGTGCCGGGTCGGTGACCAGATCGTCGCGGCACGTCAGCCGACCGTGACTCGCGGCCCCGATCCGGTACCGCGCCGCACCGAAGCACCGGTCCACGCCTTGGTCGGCGATGCGCACGTGCAGACTTTGTTCCCGGCCTTCACTCAACAGGCTTGCGAACGTATTGACGCCGGGTTCAGCCCGCAAAGCCGGTAGCGGCCACAGGCCCGGCTCCAGAGCCGGATCATTGGCGGTGATCTCGCGCAGAGTGACGTTCACGTGAGATCAGACGCCTGAGCCGGAGTTGATCTGCTTTTCCTGCCACAACGGGCGCTTTCCGCCACAGGTCGACAGATGCAGTCCTGGTTCCCGTGCGGCGCGAAACCACGCGTCGCCGCGACCGACGGGGCGGGGCCACGCAGTGTGTTTGCTGCGCTCAGCGCCCGGCGTGCGCCGCCATGATCTTCGCCAGCATGTTCCCGGTGCCGGGGATCCGCACCAGGTGCGGATAGCGTGGACCGCCGGAATAGCTGACCACGATGCTGTGGGTCCAACCGTCCTGCGTGACCGTGAATCGCGTTGCAAGATGATCACGCTCAGCCTGGACCAGATAGTATTTGAGTACCGCCGGCGTGTAGCCCTGGCCGTTGACCGAGACGAGCTTCATCCCCGGGGACATCCCGGCCTTCCATGCCGGAGAATGTTCGCGCACGTCGGAGAGCGCGCCAGACTTCCCTACATTGAAGCCGTAGGTCAGCCACTGATAATCCGTCTGGTACGTTTCCTGCGCCGCCGTGATGAAGCGGTTGGGTTTGGCGGTGTACACCAGGCGCCAGCCCGCGCGCCTGAGCTCCCCGGTGGGCGGCAACCTCGAGACCTCGTACACGTGACGCTGGAAGAACGCGTGCCAGTCGTACGGGCAGACTTGATTCAACAGATGTTCGATGTCCGTCCGCGTGTATGGCCTGGTGATCGGACCGGTGAGTTTCGGCTCCGAATACAGGTGCCAGAAGTCATCGAGCGACTCCTTGCCGCGCGTCCGTGCGCGGATGATGGTGTCGACGTCGAGCCAAAGCAGCTCGCCCTCAAGGTAAAAGTCCTGCGCAGAGCGGCGTAGAGACGGGTATTGCCCGTTGGCGGTCATGTAGAAATACGGTGCGCCGGTAGTCAGATCGATCAAAGGCTCAGTGTCGCGGCCGGGCTCGGTGGCCATCTGGTTGTAGATCATGGCGAGGTATTGCGGGTATTCGCCCGGTTTGCGAATGCCGCTGCGGAACGAGAGCAGATCGCCGAGATACTGATTCATGCCTTCGTACACCCAAAGCAGGTCCGTGCGCTGTGGTATCTGGTAGTTGTCCGTCTTCAGGTCCCACGGCCGTCGGTACTTGCCGTTCCAGGAGTGCGAGAACTCATGCGGGATCAGGTCGCCGTCGAGCAGCTGTTCGTTCGGATCGGTCATGAAGTCTGCGGCAGCCCGATCGTCGCTCGACTGATGGTGTTCAATGCCGTCGAAACTGATGTCGTTCGATAGCGCCAGCAATGCGTGGTAGTCGTACCAATGGCGCGAGCCGTACAGCGCGAACGCCTCGTCCGGCAGCCGTTTGTACGCAGCGAGCAGCTTGGCCGGCACGTCCAGGTCCTGCGGCGCATCGGCGAACATGTCGAGCCACATGTGGGCGGTACCCTGATGCCAGAGCTGCACTTTCCGCTGATAGCGGCCCATGAAAAGCGGAGAGTCCCCGACATAGGTCAGCGGTTCCTCGGCGAAGTTGACACGTTGACCCACGCGGCTCACCGTGGTGAGCGCCGTGCCGTACCCCCAGCCCTGCGGCAGGATGATGCTCGTCTTCAGGTAGTAATGGTGATAATTGATGTTGTTTTGATAAAAGAAGGCCCGCGTCCAGCAGATCGTGGCGAGATTGGATGTCGACCGCCTGCTGGTGCCACCATTTAACAGCATGGTGAACCGCACTTTGATCGAGCGTACCCCGGCGGGTACGAGGACGTGGAATGCGTACATGTCCACCTTGTCGCGACGCCAGGCGAGCATCTGGCCGTCGGCGCTCACCTGCAGTTGCGAGATATCCGCCAGCACGCCGGCCGGTGAATGGTAGCCCGGGATCCACTTCGGATAGACGAACGTGAACGGCCCCGGTCGCACCGGGATGTGCATCGTCGAGATCGCGATGCCACGCCCGGCCATCCGGGCGTCGAGCACGAGGGTCTCGGGATCCGCCTGGGTGGCGTAGGGCACGGCATGGGCGTTGGGCTGCGGGATGAGGCCGGCGGCATTGGCCGGGCTGCCGAGTCCAATCAAGGCGATAGCCAGCATCGGGCCGATCGATTTGAACGTCACGATCAGTTCCTCTCCCGCGGGTTTTCGTCGGCCGCGGTCCGTCGGCGGTGACTCGCGGCGCCAGTTCGTAGGGTCGTGTTCCAGGATCAGCGATATTACGCTCATCAGATCCCCCCGCGCGAGATGCATGGGGGCGACAGCGCCGGGATGTCTCACCGATGCCCAGAGAACGCGCCGGTCGCGCGAGTTTCAAATCGCGCCGAGGTAACGCGCACGAGGGTCCAGGCGCACCAGGGCCGTGGCCGGCATGCTCACCGCGAATTGCGGCAGGTCGCGCCCCAGGACGGTCTGAATGAACGGCAAACGCCACACGGCTGTCCTTTGTGTGAGCGAGGCAGGGCAAGCGGTATGCCGCCGCGTTGCCAATGACAGTTGAGCCAGCGTGTGCCCACCTCAGCGCGGCTCGGAGCCGGGCCACCGATGATCTGCAGGTGGCGGGCGGGCGAGTCGGAGGATGCACCGATCAGGAAGGGTGATGTGCTGCCCAGGAGCAGGAAGCAGGCGGGCAGGGGTTTGCGGTCGACGATCAGCCGCAGCGCCGCAGACCGATCGGGTCGGCTCCGAGTCTGATCGTTCAGGTTCACTGCCACGCCCCGCGGGCTCTGTAAGGCTGTCATGGGCTGAATGAGTCGGGCGAGGCTGGCGGGATGTTCGCGATCGAAGTCATGGGGCGAGTCCCCGTTGGAGAGCGCACGTGGAAGGGTCGTCTTGCCGCTGTGACACGGGGCACAGGAGCACGACGACCCGAATGCGTCGCGGCGCTCATTCGACGGATGCGCAAGGCCCGTGAGTGCGCAAAAGACCTTCCGAGCTGGACGCCGCGAAGTCGGCGAGCCTGGTGACCCGCCGAGCCGGTCTCGCGGTGCCAAGGTCGCAGCTCACGATCGGATGAAGACGCTGACGACTGGATTGCGCTCCGGATCATTCCAGCGACATCTCGTCAGGGGTTACGGAGAGGACTGATCGTTGATGTCGCCGATGCGAATAATGCCGTAACATCAGGATTTGTCTATAGTTCTGTCGGGCAGTATTCAGCGCGTCCAGTGCCGGCTCTCGGACAGGAGCCGCAGTGCGGCCATTCTGACGGTTCGGGTGATCGTCGTGAGTCGTCCGCGGCAAGCGCCCGAAGGCTGCGCCAAGGGCATCGGGAGCGCGCAGCGATTTCGCCGGCGTGAATGGGAGGCCTGGAAGGGTAGCGGGCTCGGCCATGGACGTCTCGCGGATCAAGACTGTCCGGACTTCAGGTGGAAGCGAATGTCGAGGTCGCCGGGCAGCGTGTCGGGGTGGCCAGGCCAGTTTGCGTCATCGGGCGTTCGTGGCCACGTCGGCATTCAACGATGTCTGGAGCGTCGTAACAGACCTATTAATCTAACGTCGTGTGCACGGTGACGCGGCCAACGTCGGTATGTTGTTGAGAAATTCGTTCCGGACATTGACCCAGATCGTCGATTCATGCTGGATCACCCGTGGCGCAATATGGAGGAGGTCTGTATGGCAGTTACTCAACGCGATGCGCTGCACCATACATACGGCGAATACCTCACGTGGCCCGGGGAGAATGTGGCTGAGCTGATCAATGGTACGGCCTACGTGAGAGAACCGCCGGCGCCTTCGCGATTTCATCAGGAACTGGTGGGAGAGATCTATCTACAGGTGAGACTGGCTCTCGAAGGTCAGGCCTTCGGTGTCTACGCTGCGCCCTTTGACGTTCGTCTGCCGACGGACGAAGAATCCGACGAGCTGATCGATACGGTGGTGCAGCCGGACGTCCTCGTCGTCGGCGACCTGGGCAAACTCGATGAGCGGGGCATGCGTGGCGCCCCGGATTGGGTGGCGGAAGTTCTCTCGCCCGCGACGGCCAGCCACGACAAAGTGACCAAACTGCCCGTCTATGAGCGCGCCGGGGTTCGGGAAGTGTGGCTCGTCGATCCCATCGAGCGGACAGTGAGTATCTACCGCCTTCAGAATGGCCGTCGCGAACGGCCCACGATCGTCGAGCTGAAAGGGCAAACGCCAATTGGCGCCATTTCTGGCGTAATCATCGACTGGGGCCGCGTTGCAGCATGGTTCTCATAAGGAAGGCGTGTACCGTCTGCTTCTGCTGTCATTTTGGGACGGGACGGGGACCCACCACCCCATAATCTGCGCGGTCCGGGTCCGGCCTGACCCCCGATCGAGCGCGCGGCCGGACGCGGGATGCGCCATTTGCTACGGTTTCATGACGGGCGCATTGCGCGCGCGTGATGGGCGCGTCACCTTGCGCCCCGGCCGCCCCGCGCGCGCAGTACACTCCCGCCCGAATCCCGCCGCGCAAATCCCCACACCGGCCCGGGGAGCGCCCCCGCAAGCAGTGAGGAGAGACGGAATGACGGACTCGCAATTGACCCGCAGAGCGTTCCTGAAATCCCTGAGCCTTGCCGGTGGCGCGGCGTTCGCCGGGTTCGGGCTGCCGGCGCGCGGCGCCCCCGCCGCCGGCGCCGACGTCACGGGCCTGCGCGCGCACATCGAGCACCTGATCGTGCTGTTCCAGGAGAATCGCAGCTTCGATCACTACTTCGGCGCCTATCGCCCTCCCTCGGGCGCAGCGGTCACGGGGATTATCGATCGCGACGGCAACGTCGAGCGGCGCTTCCACGGCCTGCAGAAGAACCCCGCCGGCATT
>JAKAFQ010000614.1 GCA_021817875.1 Pseudomonadota bacterium | reverse complement strand
CACCAGGGCACATCCCAGTCGATCCGCGTGATCGGCGCGCTGCTGTTGTGTTTCAACCTGGGCGCAGCCTGGTTCCTGCTGCACAATCCGCTCTCGCACGTCACGACGGTGATCCTGGTCGTCCTGATCACGGTATCCGCGATGAACCTCGCCGACGAATGTTGGATCGCCCGGCAGCGACGCATACCACTACGCTGATGTGACCGCCGCGAGCGGCTTGACTGAGGCAAGTAAATCGCGGACACTGCCGAGGCGTGCTGGTTCCCCGGGTTGCGCCGGGGAGGCAAGAGGGAACGCGGTGAGGCTCGGAACGGGCCGATGCCGTGGCTACCCCCGTAACTGTAAGCGGCGAGTCCGCGTCCATCATGGCCACTGGTAACACTGGGAAGGCCGGACGCAAGACCCTGACCCGCGAGCCAGGAGACCTGCCAGCGCGGTCACCCAACCGGTGGGCGGGGCGTACCACACGGAGCGGTCAATCGCAGCGGTGACAGTGAAACCGAAGCGAGGACCGTGGGATCTCTCCTCCACGAGTACCGGCGCAGAACTGGCGTGCAGAGCCTCGGCTCGGCGCGGAAGTTCTTCGTTCGATCGCGGCCTTCGCTTCGGCTGTTGCCACGCTCCCTCGGGAGCACCAGTATGGAGCGACGCGAGTGAACCGCCATTCCCTGACCGTCAACCGCGCTGCGCGCAGCCTGCGCGCGTGCGAACCCTCTCTTCATCCTTCCCGCGCCGCACCGACGCCACGCGCCCTGCGCGCGGGGCTGTGTTGCCTGTGGCTCGCCGCCACGCCCGCGTGGGCGGGCAGTCCGAGCGATGTTTCCACCGTGGTGATCTCGGCGGCCACCTTCCCGCAGGCACTGACGAAGGCGCTGCCGAGCGTGAGCGTGATCACCCGCGCGCAGATCGAGCAGAGCGGGGTGAAGAACCTCACGACGCTGCTGCAGCGGGTCGCCGGCGTGCAGATCACCGCCAATGGCGGCCCCGGTCAGCCGGCCACCACTTACCTGGAGGGATTCGGCGGCATCGACGCCGGTGTTCTGGTTCTGCTGAACGGCGTGCCGATCACCCCCCAGGATGCCTCCGGGGGCAGCAATTACCTGGAAAACCTCACCACCGATCAAATCGAGCGGATCGAGGTGATCCACGGCAACGTCTCGGCGATCTACGGCTCGGGCGCGATCGGCGGGGTCATTCTGATCACCACGCGCGAGGGCAGCCCAACCCCCCGGGCCGAGGTGTCGATGAGCGCCGGCAGCCGCAACACGGCCACGGTCTCGGCCAATGCGAGCGGCCAGGTCCACGACACGCGCCTGCAGTTCGGCGTCAGCCGCTACACCACCGCAGGCATCCCCTCGATCAATCCGGCCGAGAGCACCCTGGTCACCTCCAACCGCTCCGACGGCTATCACAATCTCACCGCCAACGGATCGATCGTGCAGGAACTCGCCGCGCATCAGCAACTCGGCGTGCGCGGGTTCGTGAGCGACGGGCGGTACAGTTACGACAATGACACCTCCGGCGGGCGAACGCAGCAGAGCCTTCTGCAGGCATTCAGCGACAACCGCCTGAGCGCAATCTGGACCTCGCACCTGAGCCTCTCGCGCGAGCGCACCGACGACATCAACCTCGGCACCTACGCCTCCACGTATCACTCGACCAACGTCGACCTGCTGTGGCGCAACGTCGTCCGCCTGACGCCCGACTGGACGCTGACCGGCGGTGCGACCCGCCAGCATCAGTCGATCCGCAGTGCCGAGCAAGGCGGCATTCCGAGCGCTTCGCGCAATGTGACTGCGGTGTTCGCCGGGCTCAACGGAGCGTTCGCGGGCAACGAGCTGCAGCTGAACATCCGGCACGACCAGATCGACGGCTACGCGAGCAACAAGAACACCTTCTTCGCCGGGTACGGCCGGGAGCTCGGCGCGGGGTTCAAGGCGATCGTCAGCTACGCCAGCGCCTTCAATGCCCCGCCGCTCGGTTACCTCTATTACAACAGTCCGTACTGGGCTGCCAACGCGCAACTGAAACCCGAGTCGGCGCACACGGTAGAAGCAGCGCTGCAGTGGTCGCGGGCCGCAAACACGGTGCGCGCCACGCTGTTCCAGACAACCGGCAGCAACCTGTGGGGCTACGGCTCGACGCCGAACTACCTCACGCAGTTTCAGAATATCGCCCGCACCCGCACCCGCGGCCTGGAGATCAGCGCCCGCGGCGCCTGGCGGCGCTGGAGCTACGACGCAAACGTGACCCTGCAGCAGCCCCTCGCCCTGAGCGACCCCGGACGCCCGACACTGCAGCGTCTTGCCCGCAGCCTGGCCAACGCCACGGTGAGCTACGAGCTCGGCCGGGTGACGACGGGACTCGCCGTGCACTACAGCGGACCGAGACCCGATGTCACCTACACCCCGACGTTCACGACCGTGCCGGTCACCCTCGGCAGCTACACCACCGTCGATCTGACGGCGGGTGGCCCGATCAGCCCGCGGCTGCGCTGGCATGTGCGCGCGGAGAACCTTCTCGACAAGCGCTATGCCACCGCTTACAGCTACAACTCGATGCCCTTCGGGGTGTTCGTGGGTGTGACGTGGCGCCCCATCGGTCCCTGAGCGCTTGCGGCGCGGGCGTATCCCCGTGCCCACTGCGGTGCCTCAGGCACCGCCGGGCTATCGGAACGTTGCCGAATCGGTAGAATAGTAACTGGAGGTCCATCATGAATGATTACCGTCGATCTTCTCTGTCCTGGGGCGTGGGTGCAGCGTGGCTGGGGGCGTTCGTCCTCGCCGTGGCGCTGTTCGGAGCGGGGCTGACCTGCGCGGTTCCGCTGGTCGCGTTCGCCGCGATCTGCGCGCTGCGCCTGGGCCGCAGCCAGGCTCTGCTGTTCGTCGGGGCGCTCTGGCTCGCCGACGAAGTCATCGAATTCTCGCTGCTGCACCTGCCGGTAGCGCCGGCGGCACTCGGCTGGGCCGCGCTGCTCGGGGTGGCGGTGTTGGCGGCCACCGCGGTCGCGGCCGAGGTTGCCCGTCGGGCCACGAAGGCCGCCGGCGTCATCGGGGCATTCCTGGCCGCGTTCGGTGCCTACGAAGGCGTGCTGTGGGCGGTCAGCCGCATGGTCGGCGGGGCTCGCGATGCGTTCAGCGTGGGTATCCTCGGCCAGGTGTTCGCGCTCAACGCGGTGACGTTTGCCGCGCTGCTGGTGGTCGGCGCCCTGAGCGCCCGC
>JAKAFQ010000613.1 GCA_021817875.1 Pseudomonadota bacterium | reverse complement strand
CGCGCCGATCCGTTCGAGGGGCGCCCATTATTATGGGCGCTTGCGCGCGCCGGGGACGCGCCTTTCGCGCCACGCGAGCACGAGGTGGTCCGCGCCGCGAACCTGCGCGAAGTGCTCGATTGGAAAATCGGTCGACTGGAGGTAAGCAATGCACCGCTCGGGCGCGTCTTGCAAGACTTCAGCCGATACACGCTGCTGCCTCTGCGGCCCGCAACGCCGGCGATAGCCGCTCTGCGCATCACCGCAGTGTTACGCACCGGAGACGTTGCGGCACTTGCCGCCGCGCTCAAGGGCGCGTTCGGACTGCGCATCGAGCGGCGGCGCGCAGAGTGGCTGGTCATCGGTTCGAAGTCCGCAGCCGCCATTCCCCGAAACCCCGGGCCCCCGCCGGCCCCCGCGCGGGCAGCGGATGCCGGACGCGCGGCACTGTGAGATGATTCCCGCCGGTTTGCCTGTTCGACCGCGACGAGGAATACGATGACGAGTGAGAACACCGCCGAGGATCCATCGCAGCAGGCGCCCGAGGCGCACCGGCTGGCCGAGCGGGCCGCCCACGCGCTGTTTGCGGGCGATCAGGCCGCGCACAGTCTCGGCATCACGCTGGCCGGAACCGGCCCGGGGCGCGCGCGGCTGTTGATGACGGTGCGCGCCGACATGCTCAACGGACACGGCATCTGCCACGGGGGCGCGGTGTTTACCCTGGCGGACAGCAGCTTCGCGCTGGCGTGCAATTCCTACAACGCGGTCACGGTGGCGGCGACCGCCTCCATCGATTTTCTGGCACCGGTCCGCGAGCACGACCAGCTGACTGCCGAGGCGCGCGAGGTGTGGCGCTCGAAGCGCAATGGCATCTACGAGGTCTGCGTGACCAATCAGCGCAGCGAGCGCGTGGCGCTGTTCCGCGGGCGTTCCTACTGCATCGGTGGCGAGATCGTGCCGCAGGCGGCGCGCTAGCGCCGGCCGTCGAGCCGGCTTGCCGCAGCGCGCGGCGGCGCACGCGGCCCATCGAGCTGACACGGCCGCCGAGCGACACGGTCAGCGCGGCTGGCCCGACTCGGGGCCCGTACGCTGTCAGGGTGCTCCCGGCGCGGCTGCACCGGCCGGCCCGCTGCGGATCCGACGCCGCACAGGCCCCCTTGGAGGTCACGAGTGATTTACATCGGGATCCTGATCGGCTCGGTCTTCCTGCTCACCGCATTCGCGGTGGAGCGCATCGATCGGCGCTCGGGCGTGCCCTCGGTGATCGTGATGATCCTGCTCGGCTTGCTCGCCGAGCCGCTGCTTCGGCCGATGGGCGTGGTCGCCGGGGAACTGAAGAGCATGGTGCCGGTGGCCGGCACCATCGGTCTGGTGCTGATCGTGCTCGAAGGCGCGCTCGACCTCGAACTGCGCCGCGAGCGTCTCGGGCTGGCCGCGACGGCATTTGGCGTGGCCGTGGCGGGCTTCGTACTGTGTACGGGGGCATTTGCCGTCCTCGCCGTGCAACTGCTGCACATCAGCGACTACCGGGCGCTGGTCCTCGCCATCCCGTTCGCGGTCATCAGCAGCGCCATCGCGATTCCGGGCAGCCACTTCCTCGAGCAACGCGCCCGGGAATTCGTCATCTACGAAAGCTCCGTGTCGGACATCGTCGGGGTGCTGGTGTTCTTCGCGCTGGTCCACTCCGATGCCACGGTGCGCGGCTTCCTCACCGACCTCGCCGGCGGCGGCCTGCTCTCGCTGCTGCTCGCCATCGCCTGCTCCGTGATGCTGGTCCTGGTGACGACGCGCGCGGCCGCCCACGTGCGCCACATACCGCTGCTTGCCGGCCTGTTCGCGCTGTACGCCGGCGGCGAACTGCTGCACCTCTCGCCCCTGCTCATGGTGCTGCTGTTCGGGTTGCTGCTCAACAACCGCTCGGTGCTCGATCGGGTCGCGGGCCTGCGCCACGTCTCGGAGCAGATCTCCGCCGCCACGGTCGGGGAATTCCGGGTGCTCGTGCAGGAGTTGACTTTTGCGGTGCGCGGTTTTTTCTTCTTCCTGCTCGGCTACTCGACCGACCTGCATGACTTCGCGGTCGCGCCCTCGTGGATCGCCGCCGCCGCGATCCTGCTGGTGGTCTACGCGGCGCGCAACGTCCTGCTTCGACTGACCGACCGGCGGCTCGCCGCGGCCCTCACCTGGATCGCCCCGCGCGGCCTGGTCACGGTCCTGCTGTATCTCGAGGCCGCGCAGCGGGTCGCGCTGCCGGCGTACCTCGACGGCACGGTGCGCCTGGTGGTGATCCTTTCGGCGACGTTTCTTGCGCTCGCGCGCCGTGCCGGCGCCACGCGCCTCGCGCACGAGCCCGCCGGCTGAGCGCCTCGCCGCGCACGCGCCTCTCAGCTGCCTTCCCGGCTGACCTGCCGGGCGACGATGCCCGCCAGGGCGCCGATCTGACTCGCCAGATGTCTCAGCAGGTCGTCGGCCGACACCAGGCCGACGAGCGTGCCATCCTCGGCCACGACCGGCGCCCGTCGAACCCCGCGCGCCCGCAGGTGCGCCACCGCCGACCCGACGGAGTCGGCCTCCGAGATGACCAGCGGCTGCGCGGTCATGATCTCGGCGGCGCTGATGCCGGCGAGATCCTCGGTCCGGGTGACCCGGGCGCACACCACATCCCGATCGGTGATGATGCCGGCGACCCGGGCCCGCGCCGGATCGCCCTCGGTGACCACGACCGCACCCACGCGCCGCTCGCGCATCAGTCGGGCAACATCCGACAGCGATGCGCCGCTCGGCACCGTGACCGGCGGGTGGCTGCAGAAGATACCGACTTTCATGCTCCGCTCCCGACAGCTGTTGCGTCAGCGGCAGTTCGACACAGCGCGGCCCGGCCGCCAATGCGTATCAATGCGGATGGCGCACTGTCGCCGGCACGCCTAGGGTGGATGCCGTGAAAGTCCGCGACCTGTATTCGCCGCAGCCGCAGACGGCCTACCGCGATGAGCCTCTGGCCGATGCGGCCCGTGTGCTGTGCGACCGGCATGTCGGGGCGCTGGTCGTCGTCAAGCGCGGCGACCCGCTGCGCCACCCGGTCGGCATCCTGACCGACCGCGACATCGTGCGCAGCGATTTCAGCCGCAGCACCGATCTGTATCTGCTCACGGTGGGCGAGGCGATGACGCCGGACCCGCTGGTGCTGCCGACGGATTTCGGGTTGACCGAGGCCATCGGGGCGATGAACGCCCGGGCGGTCCGGC
>JAKAFQ010000612.1:2490-3224 GCA_021817875.1 Pseudomonadota bacterium | reverse complement strand
CCTGCCGCCGCTGGCACCGCCTACGGGCGAGCCTGCTCGCGCCGCAGCCCTGCTGCGCGAGCAGGCTCGCGCGGCCATTCTCAGCCTGCTCGATGAGCCGGACCTGAGCTCACATGTTGCGCCGGTACCGCCCGCCGACCTCGTACAGGGCGTGGGAAATCTGCCCGAGTGAGCAGCTCTTGACGGTCTGCATGAGCTCCTGGAACACGTTGCCGCCGCCGTGCGCGATCTCCTGCAGCCGCCGCAGCGCCTCACCCGAGCGATCGGCATTGCGGGCCTGAAAAGCGCGCACCGCCGCGACCTGCGCCTGCTTCTCCTCCTCGCTCGAGCGGATGAGCTCGGCGTGCGCCCGCTCGGCCTCGGCATCGGTCTTTGACAGGAAGGTGTTGACGCCGATGATCGGCAGGCTGCCGTCGTGCTTGCGCGTCTCGTAATACAGCGACTCTTCCTGGATCTTGCCCCGCTGGTACATCGTTTCCATGGCGCCGAGCACGCCACCGCGCTCGGTCAGGGCGTCGAACTCGCGGTAGACGGCCTCCTCCACCAGGTCGGTGAGGTACTCGATGGCAAATGAGCCCTGCCACGGGTTCTGCGTCTTGTTCAAGCCGAGCTCGCGGTTGATGATGAGCTGAATGGCCACCGCGCGCCGCACGCTCTCCTCGGTCGGGGTGGTCAGCGCCTCGTCGTAGGCGTTGGTGTGCAGACTGTTGCAGTTGTCGAACAGGGCGTACATC
>JAKAFQ010000612.1:0-2480 GCA_021817875.1 Pseudomonadota bacterium | reverse complement strand
AACGTGGTGCGGATGTCGTTGAAGGAGATCTCGCGCGCGTGCAGGCTGCGGCCGGAGGTCTGCACGTGATACTTGAGCATCTGGCTGCGCGAACCCGCCTGGTACACATCGCGCATGGCGCGCGCCCAGATGCGCCGGGCCACGCGGCCGATGACCGCGTACTCCGGATCCATCCCATTGGAGAAGAAGAACGACAGGTTGGGCGCGAAGTCATCGATCTTCATGCCGCGCGCCAGGTAATACTCGACGATCGTGAAGCCGTTGGCGAGCGTGAAGGCGAGCTGCGTGATCGGATTGGCGCCCGCCTCGGCAATGTGGTAGCCGGAGATGGACACTGAGTAGAAGTTGCGCACCTGCTGCTCGGTGAAGAACTGCTGCACGTCGCCCATCATGCGCAGCGCGAACTCGGTGGAAAAAATGCAGGTGTTCTGCGCCTGATCCTCCTTGAGGATGTCCGCCTGGACCGTGCCGCGCACTGCGCTCAGGGTCTCGGCACGAATGCGCGCATAGACCTCGGGCTCAAGCAGCTGATCGCCCGTGACGCCAAGCAGCGCCAGCCCGGAGCCGTCGTGTCCGGCGGGCAGATCGCCCCGATAGACTGGCGGGGCAATGCCGCGCTCGCCCGCCGCGCGATGCAGCGCCTCGATGCGCCGCTCGGCCTCGCTCCAGCGGCCCTCGGCGCGCAGATACCGCTCGACGCACTGATCAACCGCCGTATTGAGAAACATCGCGAGGATGATCGGCGCCGGTCCGTTGATGGTCATCGACACCGAGGTGCTCGGCCGGACGAGATCGAAGCCCGAGTAGAGCTTCTTCATGTCATCGAGCGTGGCCACCGACACCCCGGAGTTGCCGGTGCGCCCGTAAATGTCCGGCCGCGTGTCCGGGTCCTCGCCGTAGAGCGTCGTCGAGTCAAACGCGGTCGAGAGGCGAGCCGCGCCGTGACCGTGCGCCAGGTAATGGAAGCGCCGGTTGGTTCGCTCCGGAGCGCCCTCCCCGGCGAACATGCGCGTCGGATCCTCCTGCTCGCGCCGGTACGGATAAACCCCCCCGGTGTACGGGAAGGCGCCCGGCAGGTTTTCGCTGCCGATGAAGCGCAGCAGCTCGCCCCAGTCGCCGAGCTTCGGCACGGCGATCTTCGGCACACGCTGATGCGAGAGCGTCTCGGTATAGTTCTCCCCGGTGACCTCCCGCCCGCGCACCGTGTAGGAGTAGGTTTCGGCGCTCGCTGCGCGGGCCCGGGCGGGCCAGGCCTTCAGCTGCGCGATGCCCTCGGCGCCAATCTCAGCGAGCGCCTGGTTGTAGGCGGCGCGCAACTGCCGCCGCGTTGCATCCGGCTCGGCGCCGCCCGGCGCGTCCGGATACGGATCGAGCGGCGCGGGGCGCGCCTCGTCGCCGAGCGTCTCGAGCGCCTGGTACAGGCCGTGAGCGCGGTGCGCCGCGAGCGCGCGGCGCTCGATGTCCTCGCGCAACGAGCGCCCATGACGGGCGATCTCCGCCAGGTAGCGCACGCGCGATCCGGGGATCAGGGCCTCGCGCTCGAGCGTCTGGGCCGGCGCCGGCCCGGCGAGCTCCCAGCGCGCCGCTCCGAGACGCTTCTCGGCCAGCGTTCGGCACAGTGCCGCGAACAGCCGATTGACGCCCGGATCATTAAAGCGGCTGGCGACGGTCGCGTGCACCGGCAGATCCGCATCCGCCAGCGCATGCTGCTGCGGATGGTTGCGCCGCCACTGCTTGCGCACGTCGCGCAGGCTGTCCTGCGCGCCGCGCTTGTCGCTCTTGTTGAGCACGACCAGGTCGGCGTAATCGAGCATGTCGATCTTCTCAAGCTGGCTGGCCGCGCCGTACTCACTGGTCATCACGTACACCGACACATCGACCAGATCGACGATCTCGCTGTCGGCCTGGCCGGTGCCTGCCGTCTCCACCAGGATCAGATCGAAGCCCGCGGCCTGGTACAGCTGGATGACATCCTTAAGCACCGCCGCGGTGGCCATGTGCTGGCGACGCGTCGCCAGCGAGCGCATGAAGATCGTGTCGCAGTCCAGGCTATTCATGCGGATGCGGTCCCCGAGCAGCGCCCCGCCACTGCGCCGGCGCGTCGGGTCCATGGCAACCACCGCGATCTGCCGCTCGGGGAACTCCCGGCGCAGCCGCGCGAGCAGCTCGTCGGTCAGACTGGATTTGCCGGCCCCGCCGCTCCCGGTGATGCCGATCACCGGCACGCGATTCGGGGACCGCTGGATGCTGCGGCGGATCTGCTCGAGCGCCGGCGCGCCCGGTGAGGCGTTCTCCAGCACCGTGATCGCGCGGGCGAGCTGCGCCGGCTCGCGCGCGGTGAGCACGTTCGGCTCGTACGGCGGCCTGCGCGCCGCACGCACCCGCGTGAACACGTCCTCGATCATGCCGTCGAGGCCTAGCCGTCGGCCGTCCTCCGGCGTGTAGATGCGCTCCACGCCATATCGCTCGAGTGCCTCGAT
>JAKAFQ010000611.1 GCA_021817875.1 Pseudomonadota bacterium | reverse complement strand
AGGAGAACATCATCATCGGCAATGTCGGCCTGTATGGCGCCACCGGCGGCGAGGCCTACATCCGCGGCATGGCGGGCGAGCGCTTCGCCGTCCGCAACAGCGGCGTCGACGCGGTGGTGGAAGCGGTGGGCGATCACGGCTGCGAATACATGACCGGCGGCCACGTGGTGGTCCTCGGACCCACCGGTCGCAACTTCGGCGCCGGCATGTCGGGCGGCATCGCCTACGTGCTCGACGAAGCCGGCGAGTTCCCCTCGCGGGTGAATTCCCAGATGGTCGGTCTCGAGCGGCTCGAGGACCCGGAGGAGATCGCCCGGGTGCGCGCCATGATCGAGCGGCACCGCGATTTCACCGGCAGCGCCCGCGCCACCTACGTTCTCGACAACTGGGAGCGGCTGCTGCCGCAGTTCGTCGCCGTGGTGCCCAAGGACTTCAAGCGCGTCCTCGCCTCGCTCAAGCGCGCCCACAGCCAGGGCCTCTCCGGCGATGAGGCCATCATGGTGGCCTTCGAAGAGAACGCGCGCGATCTGGCGCGCGTCGGCGGAAACTGAACACACCGAGTACCCGATGGGCAAGCCGACTGGATTCATCGAATATCTGCGTGAGCTGCCGGTCGACCGCACGCCGCTCGAGCGCGTGCGCGACTGGAATGAGTTCCACCATCACATGGACGAAAAGCGCCTGCGCAACCAGGCCGCCCGCTGCATGGACTGCGGCGTGCCGTTCTGTCACACCGGCAAGCTGCTCTCGGGCATGGCCTCCGGCTGCCCGATCCACAACCTCATTCCGGAATGGAACGACCTCGTCTACCGCGGGCTGTGGCGCGAGGCGCTCGAGCGGCTCCTCAGAACCAACAACTTTCCCGAGTTCACCGGCCGGGTCTGCCCGGCGCCGTGCGAAGGCTCGTGCGTGCTCGGCATCAACGCTCCGCCGGTCGCCATCAAGACCATCGAAGCGGCGCTTGCCGACCAGGGCTGGGATCAGGGCTGGATCACGCCGCAGCCGCCGGCGAGCCGCACCGGCAAGAAAGTGGTGGTGATCGGCTCCGGACCGGCCGGCCTGGCGTGCGCCGAACAGCTCAATCGCGCCGGCCACAGCGTGACGGTGCTCGAGCGCGACGACCGGCCCGGGGGACTGCTCATGTATGGCATTCCCAACATGAAGCTGGACAAGAAGGCCGTGGTGCTGAGGCGGATCGAGCTGATGGAAGCCGAAGGCGTCAGATTCGTGTGCAACGCCCACGTCGGCGAGAACGTCGAGGCGCAGCTGCTGCGTAAGGACTTCGACGCGATCGTCCTGTGCACCGGCGCCACGCAGGCCCGCGACCTGCCGGTGCCGGACCGCACGCTCAAGGGCGTGCACTTCGCGATGGAATACCTGACCGCGAGCACCCGGGCGCTGCTTGACGGCGGCCCCGAGCGCAACCCGATACACGCCGCCGGCCGAAACGTCGTGGTCATCGGCGGCGGTGACACCGGCACCGACTGCGTGGCCACCGCGATGCGCCAGGGCTGCGGCAGCCTGAAGCAGATCGAGATCATGGCCCGCCCGCCGATGGATCGCGCCGCGGACAATCCCTGGCCGGAGTGGCCCAAGGTGTACCGGCTCGACTATGCACAGGAGGAGGCGGCCGCGAAATTCGGCGCCGACCCGCGCGCCTACCTCACGACCGTAAAGCGCCTGAACGGTGACGCCCAGGGCGCCGTCCGATCGGTGACCACCGTGCAGATCGGCTGGCAGCGCGACAACGGACGCCTCGTGCCGGTCGAGGTGCCGGGCAGCGAACAGGAACTGCCGGCGGAGCTGGTTCTGCTGGCGCTCGGCTTCACCGGACCCGAGCAGCCGCTGCTCGGCGAGCTCGGCGTCAGGACCGATGCCCGCTCCAACGTCGAGGCCGAGCACGGCGTGTTCGCGACCAGCGTCAGCGGCGTATTCGCCGCCGGCGACTGCCGGCGCGGACAGAGCCTGGTGGTGTGGGCCATCAACGAAGGCCGGGGCGCGGCCCGCGAGTGCGACCGGTATTTGATGGGCGCCACGGACCTGCCCTAGGAGTCACCCGGACCACGGACCTGATGAACGCCCAGCCCAACAGGGAATCGCCCTCCGGAGAGATCGCACGCGGCGCCGAGGCTTCCGCCCGGCTGCGCGAAATCCCCTACAATTACACCTCGTTCTCGGACCGCGAGATCGTGATCCGGCTGCTCGGCGCGCAGCGCTGGGCGATCATCGAGGAGCTGCGTCACGAGCGCCGCACCGGCCGTTCGGCCCGCATGCTCTACGAGGTCTTGGGCGACATCTGGGTGGTGCGCCGCAATCCCTACCTGCACGATGACCTGATCGAGAACGTCCGACGGCGACGCCTGCTCATCCAGGCGCTGCACCATCGTCTCACCGAGATCGACCGGCGGCGCGACACCGCAAGCGGCGAACGCTACGATCAGGTGGGCGAGCTGCTGTCCGCGGCACGGGCGGCGGTGCAGCGCTTCGAGTCCGATTTCGAGGACTGGAGCAGCCTGCGGCGGCGTGCGCTGCGCGTTCTGCGCCGCCACACCCGGCCGGACAACATCCGCTTCGACGCCTACGCCCGCGTCTGCCACGTCACCGACGCGACCGACTGGCGTGTCGAGTACCCGTTCGTGGTGCTGATGCCGGATACCGAGGCGGAGATCCCCGGCCTGGTACGGGCCTGCATCGAGCTGGGCCTGACCATCATCCCGCGCGGCGGCGGCACCGGTTACACCGGCGGCGCAGTGCCACTGACACCGCTGTCCGCCGTGATCAACACCGAAAAGCTCGAGCGCCTGGGCGGCATCGAGCCGCTGTGCCTGCCGGGTCTCGCCGAGCCCGTCGCCACCATCTTCACCGAAGCCGGAGTCGTGACCCGCCGGGTGGCCATTGCCGCGGAAAACGGCGGGCTGGTCTTCGCCGTCGATCCGACCTCGGCGGACGCATCCTGCATCGGCGGCAACATCGCGATGAACGCCGGCGGCAAGAAGGCGGTTCTGTGGGGCACGGCCGTCGACAACCTCGCCTGGTGGCGCATGGTCGACTGCGAGGGCAACTGGCTGGAAATCAGCCGCATCGCACACAACCGCGGCAAGATTCATGACGTCGAGACGGCGGAGTTCGAGCTCGTCTGGAAGGACGGTCGCTCGCCGCCCGAGCAGGCACGCGTGCTGCGCGAACAGCGGCTCAGCATTCCCGGGCGGAAATTCCGCAAGACGG
>JAKAFQ010000610.1 GCA_021817875.1 Pseudomonadota bacterium | reverse complement strand
CAGCAGGACCGCGAACTCCTCGCCCCCATAGCGTGCCGTCACATCCTGTGGCCGGCGGGCCGCACCTGCGATCGCGCCGGCCACGCGGCGCAAGCAATCGTCGCCCGCGAGATGTCCGTAGCGCTCGTTGTATGCGCTGAAATGGTCGAGATCGATCAGGATGAGGCTCACTTCTTCGCCTCGACGGCGTGCGTCCCGCAGAGCCAGCTCGATTTGACGGTTGATGTGTCGGCGGTTGTTGAGCCCGGTGGTGGCATCCATGGCCGCTTGTTCCGCGAGGCGGGCATTGAGACGCAGCACACGTGCGTGGAGCCAGGCCACCTCGCGAAGATAGACAACAAGGAGGGCCACGCCCGAGATCAGCGCGGCGCACCGTGCGACGTACCAGCCAAGCGAGAATCTCGCGCCGCCGTGCAGCGTCAGAATGACGTCCGCAAGGGCGGCAACTAGGGCGACCACGAGCCCGAGGTCGAGTACCGTTTGTCCGCGCGTGCCCATGATCACCGCGGCAAGCGCGGCTGCCGTGAGGGCCGCGACGGTGGTGCCCGGGATGGAGCCGCCGAGGCCTGCGTAGTCGTTGCCGTTTATCAACGCGGGCAACGAGGCCTGCCACCGGGTTGCTAGCAGTAGGAACTCCACCGCCAGCGCGAGCACGACGGCTGACATGACGAGCGAGTGGCTG
Source organism: Pseudomonadota bacterium (assembly GCA_021817875.1). Next base: position 2,544 of record JAKAFQ010000610.1, on the reverse strand, counting down.
CGGCGTAGCCGGATCGGACGACCCGCCGCGCGCCGGCGCTGCCACACGGTTGCCAACTGCGACGCCAGCACAAGGATGGCGAACCCACCATGCCAGAAGACCCAGAGCCAGGCGGCGCTCTGCGGGTTTGCCCCGAAGAGGCCGGAGGTCGACCAGACCCCGGGGAAGACAAGGAATTGCGCTAGCGCGAGCGCGGCCGCGAAAAGGTACGCGCCGCCGAGCCATGGTAGGCTTGCTCGGCCAGCGAGCGGGGCGTGGATGAAGATGAGATAGCTTGTGACGAGGTCGCCAAAGACGATGGCGGTGGCCATGGTGGGAAGAAACGCGGGTGCCTCGCCGAGCGGCTGGGCGGCATCGACGAAGACCACAGCGGTGAGTGCGCAAAGGGCGGCCACGATCACCGTAAAGACCATTCGGTGGTGACGTTGGGCCGGTTCTGAGGCGAAGCCGTCGCGGGTCATGTCGACTCGTGGGTGCAAGAGATAAAAGAGTCTAAACCCATGCGTGTGTGGCGCGCCAGCTATCGATGTCGACCGAGAAAGCGCGCGAAGGCGGCGAGTGTCGCCTCTGAGGCATGGTGTTCCATGCCCTCCGCATCGGCCTCCGCGGCCTCGGCGGGAACCCCTACGGCGCGGAGCAGGTCGACAATCAGCCGGTGGCGTGCCCGTACCCGCTCAGCAAGGGCCGCCCCCGCTTCGGTCAGAAAGATTCCGCGATAGGGGCGCGACGTGACCAGTCCTTCCCGCTTGAGGCGGGCGACCGTCTTGATGGCCGTCGGGTGCGTGACGCCGAGCCGCTTGGCGACGTCGGTCGCCCGCGCTTCCCCATGAACGGCTATCAGATCCGCGATCAGCTCCACATAATCCTCGAGCTGGGTGGCGGAGCGCGCGGAGCGTGCCTTGCCGAAGCGGCTCGCCTGCGTGGGCTCCGCAGGCATTGCCGAGGTTGCGACGAAACGCGGGCGCGCGGCGGCGGTCAAGGCAAGGCTCCCTTATGAGCGTTGTCATTATGGCGGTTGACCACGCCCGGCCGCCAGGGGCCGCCGAAGCGCGCGATGGTGTCCCGCTGAGCCCTGCAGTAAGCTATCTAATAGCCAAATTGAGCGGACGGATGGGGGCGGTTAGCTCAGCGGTAGAGCGTCTCGTTTACACCGAGAGGGCCGGCGGTTCGAACCCGTCACCGCCCATTCCATGCGCGGAGTGCATGGCCCGCCTTGACGACGAAAGGGGTGGGGCCTACACGCCCCGCGCGCTGCTGCGGGTGTAGCTCAGTTGGTTAGAGCGCCGGCCTGTCACGCCGGAGGTCGCGGGTTCGAGCCCCGTCACTCGCGCCAGCCTTGATATAGCCTTGGACGACCGACCGCGTTGCCGCGACTGAGCCGGTCCTGTAGATTGCTGCACCGCGGCATAGACAAGGAAGGGCCGGATTCGGATGGCTCCCCAGCTCGCAAACTGGTTTCCGATCCTGGTATTCATGGCCATCGCGGGGTTGATCGCGCTCGCCATGGTCGCGGGATCGCTACTGGCCGCCCGGCAGAAGCCCTATGCCGAGAAGATCTCCGCCTATGAGTGCGGATTCGAACCGTTCGATGACGCTCGTCGGCGCTTCGACGTGCGTTTCTATCTCGTCGCGATTCTCTTCATCATCTTCGACCTTGAGGTCGCGTTTCTGTTCCCCTGGGCGGTGTCGCTCGGCCGCATCGGGCTGTTCGGCTTCTTTTCGATGATCGCCTTTCTTGGCGTGTTGACGGTCGGGTTCATCTACGAGTGGCGCAAGGGGGCGCTCGATTGGGAATGACCGAGATGCTGGCCTGGAACACCAGGGAACTGCCGCCGGGCCCCGAACAGGATGCGGTGATCCGCGGAATTACCGGCGAGATCGCCGGTCGTGGGTTCGTGGTGGCCAACATCGACAAGGTGGTTAACTGGGCGCGCACCGGCAGCCTCTGGCCGATGACCTTCGGGCTTGCCTGTTGCGCTGTCGAGATGATCCACGCCTACATGCCGCGTTACGATCTCGACCGGCTGGGAATCATTCCTCGTGCCTCGCCGCGGCAGTCGGATGTGATGATTGTTGCGGGCACGCTGACCAACAAGATGGCGCCGGCGCTGCGCAAGGTCTACGACCAGATGCCGGAGCCGCGCTGGGTGATCAGTATGGGCAGCTGCGCCAACGGCGGCGGCTATTACCATTACTCATACTCCGTGGTGCGCGGCTGCGATCGTGTCGTGCCCGTGGACATCTATGTCCCCGGCTGCCCGCCGACGGCCGAGGCGCTGGTTTACGGGATCCTGCAGTTGCAGAAAAAGATCCGCCGTACGGGGACCATCCTGCGTGGTTGACCTTGAAGCCGTTGCCGGTCTTCCCGGTGTGACCTCCACCCGCATGGACGGAAACGAGGCGGTCGCCTTGGTCGCGCGCGAAGCGCTTGTGACGGTGATGACGGCTTTGCGCGACGATCCGCGGTTTGCGTTCGAGCAGGTCATGGACATCGCCGGCGTCGATTGGCCGCAACGGGCGGAGCGTTTCGATGTCGTCTACAAC
>JAKAFQ010000609.1 GCA_021817875.1 Pseudomonadota bacterium | reverse complement strand
TTTTTCCGCGACCTGCGCTACAGCAGACGTCGCGGCCTGCGTCGAAGTCGGATGGTGGAGAACAACGGTGAACTCCGTACTCCGCCATGGACGATGCATGGACATGTTCGGCAGCGTATGCGTACACGCTGCACCTCGAGCCCGGTTCCCGGGCGTGGGAGTACTTACGTCGCAATCCGCGCTACGTGCGCGACTGGGTGCGGTACCGTCGCAACGCGTCGCACCGTATCGCAGCACGGTGGGGGCTCGGAGCGCTCGTTGATCCGCAGCTCGATGCGCGGCAAGTTTCGCCAGTCTGGTCGATCGCCGCGCCATCGCCCGTCACGGTGGTGCGAGACGAAACGTGCGTGCAGCGGAAGCGCGCAATGGTGGCGGAGCTCTTTTCGCTTTGGCGCCTCGCCGGCCGCAAGAGCCTGTTCGAGGATGGCGGCGGGCTTCGGCTCGTCGTCCGCTGCCTCTCGCAGGAGGTGCAACTGCGACTGGGAGACGATCTGGCCAGCGGAGATCGATTCGCCTACCAGATCCCGGCGGCCGGCGAGAACCAAGCAGCCTGGGCAGGGCTGACCGCGTTTCGGGCGCTGATTCCGGTCTCCGGGAGCGAGGGGGAGCCCTCACCCCAGCGTCCCAATCGGGCGGATCTCCTTCACGTGCGGGCACTGCAGGTACTCGACGGCCTGGCTGCCGGGGCTTCCCAGCGCGAGCTCGCGGTCGCGCTTTTCGGAAGCGCCGCGGTCGCTCGCGGATGGCAGCCGGATGGCGCCCTCCGGGCTCAGGTGCGATATCTCATCCGCAGGGCACGAGCGCTGATGGAAGGGGAATACCGAGCGCTGATCGCCGACGGCCCGGCTGGTACCCGCCGAAGCAGCAAGGCCGGGCACGAGAGCAGGTCGGCTTCCCATGATTGGTGACATCGTATAGGATGTCATATCATATGGAACTGCCACGGGTCGTTCTCGATACCTCGGTGATCGTGGCGGGGCTGCGGAGCAGGCTCGGTGCGAGTAATCGTCTCCTGGAACTCGTTGCCGAGGAGAGTCTGGTGCCGCTCGTGACGACGGCGCTCTTCCTTGAGTACGAGGAAGTCCTGAAGCGCCCCGAGCAGCGCCTGGCGACCGGAATGAGCGAGAAGGACATCACCGACTTCATGGCCGCGTTCGCGAGCGCGGCCGAGCCCGTCGAGGTCCATTTTCTCTGGCGTCCACAGCTCACCGACCCCGACGATGAGATCGTGCTCGAGGCCGCGGTGAACGGGCGGGCGAAGGCGATCGTTACGCATAATGTGCGGCACTTCCAGCCTGCGGCCGGGGAGTTCGGTATCGAGGTGGTGACGCCTGGGACGTTCCTGAAGAGGATCAAGCCATGAGCAAGAGTACGTATCCCCTGAAGCTGCCCGCGTCGGTCAAGAAGGCGGCGGCCGAGCTGGCGGCGATTGACGGGGTTTCTCTCAACCAGTTCATCGCCGCCGCCGTGGCCGAGAAGGTCGGGTGCCTGCGCACCGCTCGGGAGTTCCTGGGCGAGCGTGCAGGGTCGGCGAAGCCAAAGGATATGCTCAAGTATCTCCGCCGCGCGCCGAAGGTGCCGCCGACGGCCGAGGATCAGCTGTAAGGCGGCGGTCGGCCGCACATCGGATAGCGATCGCCTGCGCTACTTCGCTCACGGGGGCCGGTCAGTCCGTCAGCGCACAGCGGGCGCATAGACCGTTATCGTCGATCCACCGCTGCAGCTCGGCATCACGGCTCGAGAGGTGCCGATGCACCTCGCGCCGACCCAGGCGATCGTAGTTCAAATAGTCGAGGCAGCCGTTCGCAAGCGCGCAGTCGCGAGCGCACGAGATCGCTCGGGTGGAAGGCATACTCAGAATCCGAGGTCAGCTGCTGCGAAGAATGTGGGGAGGATCTGCGCAAGGTCCCCCCTCACGGTCACGAGCGGCGCACCCAGATCGACATCGTCTTCGAGAAGGTCGTGAGCCACGTCGACGCCGAGGTCAAATCCTGCCCGCACTGCGGCAGCGAGACCCGTGCGCCGTTCCCCGAGACCTTCTCCGGCCCCGTGCAGTACGGCTCGGGCATCAAGGCGTACGCGCTGAACCTGCTGATTGCCCAGATGATCTCCCTGAAGCGCGTGCAGCACTCGATCCAGAGCCTCATCGGCCAGGTGATCTCCGAGGCCACGATCTTGAAGTACGTGCTGCAGCTGCACCTGGCGCTGGCCCGCTGGGAGCAGATGGCGATCGATCGGATCCTCACCGAGCCGGCGATGCATGTCGATGAGACCTCGATCCGCGTCGAGAAGCACAATCATTGGATCCACGTCTGCTCGGCGGGAGATGTCACCCTGAAGTTCGTCCATGAAAAGCGCGGCCTGGAGGCGATGGCCGCCATCGGCATCATCCCCCGCTACGGAGGGGTGATCGTGCACGACTGCTGGGCCTCCTACCTCTCCTATGAGCACTGCCGCCATGGGCTCTGTGGCGCGCACCTGTTGCGCGAGCTGACCTTTATCGGCGAGACAAACGGCTACGCCTGGGCCGGCAACATGAAGCGTCTCTTGCAGCAGACCTGCTCCCGGGTCTCCAAGCGCAAGCGCAAACGGCTCACCCCGCGCGAGTACGACGCCTTGCAGAAACGCTACCGCAACATCCTCACCCGCGGCGAGCGCGAGCTGCCGCCCATCCCGGCAAAGCAGAATGGCAAACGGGGCCGGGTCGCGAAATCCGATGCCCATAACCTCTGGGAGCGTCTGAAGGAGTACGAGAGCGCCGTGCTGCTGTTCGCCAGAGACGCCAACGTCCCCTTCACGAACAACCGCGCCGAGCGAGATCTGCGCATGAGCAAGGTGAAGCAGAAAGTCTCCGGCTGCTTCCGCAAGGCCGAGTTCGCCCAAGCCTACTGTCGCATCTCGAGCTATCTGCAGACCATGGCCAACCAAGGCTACAACCCTCTCGTCGCTATCCAAATGGCCCTATCCGGCCAGCTCTATGCCGAAAAGGCGTGAGCAGTTACGCTGGGTTAATAATACGCAGCGGGCGCGGATACGGTTACACGTGGGAAGCTTTTCTTGGATCGTGTCCCGGCGAGTGGTGTAAGAGCGTAGGCATCTGAGAGGGTGCTGCCGCCCGTCTGGGCGGCAGCATCTTGTTCAGCGGCCATCACGGATCTTGGTTTAAGGTTCGGTTACCACGCCAGAACTTTAATCGGAGAACCATGATGGCCAAGCCTAGCATTGCATT
>JAKAFQ010000608.1 GCA_021817875.1 Pseudomonadota bacterium | reverse complement strand
TTGCTGGAGCCCGGGGCGCCCGCGGTGCCGAGGCGGGTCTGGAAAAACAACCGGCCCGAGGCGGATTTCTTGCCGTGATTGCCGCTTTGACGCCCGGGCAGGGGCAGGCCCTGGTCGATCTGCTCCTTGGTGGCGCCGCGCATCATGTCGTCGAGGAATCTGCTGACCTGACGGACGCTGCGGGATGCTTCCGACAGGCCCTTCTTGTGGGCGTCCAGTTCCTCCAGCACCACCATGGGCAGATAGACGTCATGTTCCTCGAAGCGGAAAATGCACGTCGGATCGTGCATCAGCACGTTGGTGTCGAGGACGAAGATGCGCCGGCCGCCGCGCAGCCGGGATCTGGGCTCGGGCGGTGGCATCGGGCTCTCGGTCGGCGGGTTGGCCCCGGAGGGTGAAAGCGCCCCGGGGGCGTGGGGATCAGAGAGACCGCGCTGCTTCAAGCACTTCCTCCGCGTGCCCCGGAACCTTCACCTTGCGCCACTCCCGGCGCAGCACACCTTTGCGGTCGATCAGGAAGGTGCTGCGCTCGATGCCGAGATACTTCCGGCCATAGAGGCTCTTTTCCCGGATGACATCGAAGAGCCTGCAGGCCCGCTCGTCCTCGTCCGAGAGCAGCGCGAACGGCAGTCCTTCCTTCGTCTTGAACTTTTCGTGCGAGGCCAGGCTGTCGCGCGAGATGCCGACGATGTCCGCGCCCGCCTTGCGGAACGCCGGGTGCAGGTCGCGGAAGTCCTGCGACTCTCGCGTGCATCCCGAGGTCATGTCCTTGGGGTAGAAATAGACCACCAGCAGCCTGCCGGAGGCATCCTTCAGGCGGAAGGCGCCGCCGCCGGTGGCCGGCAGGGAAAAATCCGGGACAGCGGTCCCGAGAGCGACCTTGGGCATGGTCTCTGCGGCTTTCCTAGGATTTGACCGGTTCGAGGATCGCATCGAGATTCAGCGAGTCGCAATAGTCCATGAATTCCTCGCGCAGGTGCGACACCGGGATGCGACTGGGTACGTTGACGATCATCTGCACGGAAAACATCGGCGCGCCGGTGTGCGCGGCCGGATAGCTGCGGGTCGAGACTTCGGCGATGTCGATCCCGCGGCTGGCGAAAAAGCCCGACAGTCCGGAAACGATGCCTCCCTGATCGAGACTGACCACGTCGATCGAATACGGCAGCATGTCCGTACGCGCCTGTCGCGGCTCGGTGCGCTTCATGTGCACGCTGAGGCTGCCCGATTCGGTGAGGCGTTTGAGCTCGGTTTCCAGCTTTGCGAGCGCATGCCAGTTGCCCGAGACGAGCAGCAGCATCGCGAACTCGGCCCCCAGGGCGACCATGCGGCTTTCAGTGATATTACCGCCGCACTCGCTGATCACCCGGGTCAGCTCGTGAACCATCCCTGTTCGGTCGCTGCCGATCGCCGATACGGCCAGGTGCTGCTTCATTTGTTCCGTGGCTGTGCTCATCATTGTGCTGGGCGGAGTGTACCGGGAGAGCCGGGCGCTGGCGACAACGGCATCGGGCCATCGCGCGGCGCCGTCTCGCCGCGGCAGGCGTCCGCGGAACGGATCGTTCCGCCGCAAGCGGCTCGAGAGCCGCTATACTCAAGGGCTGTCCGTATTCATCCACGTCTCGCAGTCAGACACCCGTGAGCCTTCCTTCCTCAGCCGCGGCCCAGGGTCGCGTTGCCGATTTCGCCGGATGCCTCGTGGCCATCGTCACGCCCATGCACGCCGATGGGGCAATCGACTATGCCGCGTGGGCGAGGCTCATCGATTGGCATATCGAGAGCGGTACCCGCGCCATCGTCGTCGGAGGTACCACCGGCGAGTCCGCCACCCTGACCGAGCCGGAGCTGCGGGAACTGGCGGGGCGTGCGTGCGAGCAGGCCGCCGGCCGCGTGGCGGTCATCGCCGGAGCCGGTTCGAGCAGCACGGCCGCCACCGTGGCCCGGGCGCGCGCGCTGTCGGAGCTGCCGCTCGACGGGCTCCTGGTGGTGACGCCGGCCTACAATAAGCCGAGCCAGGAAGGGCTGTACCGGCACTTTGCCGCGGTGGCGGACGCCACGGACAAGCCGGTGATTCTTTACAATGTCCCTGCGCGCACCGCGGTGGACATGCTGCCCGCGACGGTCGGGCGGCTCTCGCAACTTCGACCCATCGTGGCGGTCAAAGAAGCGGTACCGGGAGCTGAGCGGGTGCGCCAGATTCTGCAGGCCTGCCCGACCGGCTTTACCGTGCTGAGCGGTGACGATGCCACGGCGCGGGAGGCCATCCTCTCCGGGGCGAGGGGCGTGATCTCGGTGACCGCGAACGTGGTGCCGAGACAGATGGCGCGGATGGTTGCTGCCGCCATCAGCGGCGATGGGGCGGCTGCAAGCGCGCTCGATGCGCCGCTGGCGCGATTGCACCGGGACCTGTTCCTCGAGGGCAATCCCATCCCAGTGAAATGGGCGCTCGCGGAACTCGGTCGGATCGGCCGCGGCATCCGGTTGCCGCTCACCGAACTGTCCGAGGCGCACCGGCCGGCCGTGCAGGCTGCCCTGCGCGCCGCCGGGGCGGTCTGAGAATTGTGTCGAGGAGGGCGTTGATGAAGTTCAGGGCCTCATGGGCTCTTGCCGCCGTGCTGCCGGTGCTTGCCGGTTGCCATTCCATTCCCGTGCACATGCCCTGGCATCACGGGGCAGAGATCGCCTCGTGCTACAAGGCGCAGCCTTACATGAAGGCCCGCAGCATCCCGCCGCTCAGGATTCCTGGAGGTCTGGATGCTCCGGATACCCGCAATGCGCTCGTCGTGCCGCCGCTGCAGGGGCCGGCGCCGCCGCCGCCGAGGCCCGGAGTGCCCTGCCTGGACTCGCCCCCATCCTTCAGCGTGCCGCACCCGTTGCCGCCGCCCAAGGCCTGAGCCATCCGCGGGCGATCCGGTCCTTCGATCCCGCCGGACCGTAGTATCATGCGCGGCCGCGCCCGCCGGGTGAGGCGCTCGCGCGTCGCCTGCCGGGGCGGGTGCGGTATGCGCAATGTAGGCAAAGGACGCGGAGAGGTGGCCGAGCGGTCGAAGGCGCTGGACTGGAATTCCAGTAACATCTTCACGGGTGTTCGTGGGTTCGAATCCCACCCTCTCCGCCACTGAAACAAAAATGGGCCCCCTTGCGGGTCCATTTTTGTTTCAGCGGAGCAGGGTGTGTGGACGCACCCACTGGGTTCGACAAAATCGCCTGGAGCGATTTTGAACGCGGCG
>JAKAFQ010000607.1 GCA_021817875.1 Pseudomonadota bacterium | reverse complement strand
GCACCTGATCGTGATCTTCCAGGAGAACCGCAGCTTCGATCACTACTTCGGCGCCTATCGCCCTCCCTCGGGCGCAGCGGTCACGGGGATTATCGATCGCGACGGCAACGTCGAGCGGCGCTTCCACGGCCTGCAGAAGAACCCCGCCGGCATTCCCTATTCCTATCTGCCCACGCCGCCGCAGGTGCCGGCGTTCGACGGCACGCTGCTCGAGAACTTTCCGTTTCACCTGGCGCCGTTCATACCGCCCGGTGAGAACCTGCCGTGGGATCCGGAGCACGCCTTCTTCCGCATGTACGCCCAGGTCGACAACGGCGCCATGGACCGCTTCGTGGCTCTTGCGCTGAGCCGCCACCACACCCCGTTCCGCCACGCCGCCGAGCGCGACGTCATGATGCTGGATCAGTCGCGGCCCTCCGGGCCGGTGCTCGGCTTCTACACGCGCGAGGACATCCCGCACTATCATCACCTCGCCGACGAGTACGTGCTGTTCGATCACTTCTTTCAGGCCATGTCCGGCGGCTCCACGGGCAACGCGCTCTATCTGGTGGCGGCCCATCCGGCCCTGTGGCCGCAGGCGCCGGCGACGGTCCGCGGCAGTTTCGATCCCCCGATCTTCGACATGCCCTACGATCGACACGGCGTGCTCATCAACGATCTGCCGCCGCTCAACGGGCCGACCGAGGCCGATCCCGGCGCGCTCCAGTACAGCCCGCCGCCCAAGGACCAGACCTATCCGAACATCGGCGCGCGGCTGAGCGCCGCGGGGGTCTCCTGGGCCTGGTACAACGAGGGCTGGAACGCGGTGAAGCCCTGGGCGATGAAGACCGCCTACGGCCCGGGCAGCGGATCGGCCGTGGTTGACACCAGTCGCCTGTACGTCCCGCATCACAACCCGTTCCAGTACTACCCGAGCTGGTTCGAGAACGTGCGCGCCGGGCAGATCCGCGACAGCGAGGACTTCTTCGCCGACGTCCGGGCCGCACGCCTGCCGAGCGTCTCGTTCGTCAAGGCGACCGGGGCGCATGACGAGCACCCGGCCGACTCGACGCCGCTCTGGGGCGAGCAGTGGGTGATGCGCCTGCTGCGCGCGGTGGGCGAGAGCCCGCTGTGGAACAAGACGGCCGTCGTCATCACCTACGACGAGGGTGGCGGCTTCTGGGATCACGTGCCGCCTCCGCGGCCGGATGCATACGGCTGCGGAACGCGCATCCCGGCGCTGCTCATCAGCCCGTGGGCGCGCCGGGGGTACGTCGATCACCGTATTGCCGACACGACCTCGGTGCTGGCCCTCATCGAGACCCGTTTCGGCCTGCAGCCGCTGCAACAGCGCGACGCGCAGGCCTACAACCTGCTCGACGGTCTCACTTTCTCGGGCGCGCCGCGCGAGCCGCGCTTCGACTGAGAGCACCTCCGTCCCGCGGGCACGCGGGCGGCGGCGGCATGGATCGGTTCGGGCCAGGCCCACCCGATGAGCGCGCCGGGGGACACGGCGACAAGTGAGTCAAGGACTGGCTTGATCGCGCAGCATTGCCTGGATTTGTTCGCAAGCCTCTGATGGATAGAGATGCGGCACGATGATGTCGCCTGCCCGGCGAGGGTTGCGGTAACCAGCGGCAGTCGAGCCGGACGTGCCGGTGTTTGCTTCGGGGGCGCTCCGGGTACATTAAAAGTCGATATATTGATTTCTATATCTCATAAGAACTTGTATAATGATTTTTATGGATCCAGATGCCGTATTCCAGTCTCTCATCACGCTCGGCGAGAACCTGCGTATCGCACGCAAGCGCCGCGGACTGCGCATCGTGGATCTGGCGCAGGCCGCCGGCTGCAGCCAGAACACTCTGCGCCGGTTGGAGAGCGGGGATCCCGGAGTATCTCTCGGGGTGCTCGCACGCGTGGCCGGGGCAATCGGCTGCGCAAAGGAGCTGGCTTCGCTGATGGATGCAGCGAAAGATTTCAACGTGCTGAAAGGCGAGGTCCAGCGTTTGCCTCAGCGCGTGCGTCGAGCCCTCCTGCCCGTGGAGAGAATTTCGGAGGAAGAGTTCTGGAACGAGAAGCGGGCGCGGCAGGCTGTTTCCCGAAGTCGCGTGGCGAGCGGGGAAATTCCGCAAAGCGCGCTATTTGCATTCGGCCCCGAGCAGTTGCGCGGCGCTGCATTCCAATGGCCGAAGGGTGGCTTCTCGGCGCTGGAGAACGACGATGACGTGGAAGAACATTCAGCTTCCGCTCTCCAGGGATGAAGTACATCAGGTCCTGGAAAACTCTAGTGAGGATACGGTGTTGGTTGGAGGCCAGGCCCTTGCCCTCTGGAGCCAGATCTACGGCGTACCGCCACCTCATGAGCTCTCGGGCGGAATCAGCGCTGACATTGATTTCATCGGCCCAGTAATCGCCGCGAAAGCAGTGGGACGCGCACTGAACAGGAGGGGAGGTGGCTGGAAGCTGCATGAAGCCGGCTCCGATGATGCCACGCCGCAGACGGCGAAATTGAGCTTGACGATGCAAGACGAGGGTTACAAGGAAATCGACTTCCTGGGGACCATCGTCGGTGTCGATACCGATCTGGTGAGAACTCGCGCCGTTGAGATGAGGCTGCCTGGTCTCTCAAGGAGCGTGAAAGTCATCCATCCGCTCGACTTGCTGGCGAGCAGGCTGCACAACTTGGCCGAAATACCGCAGAAACGTAATGCGCAGGGTGTGGCACAGGGTTGGCTTGCCATCAGTGTCGTCCGGGCCTTCATTTCCCAAGCGCATCGCACCCGGCAGGAGCGCGACCTCTTTGCCTTCATCGAGGAAGTCCGTCGGATCGCGCTCAACAGGAAACTGGGGCGCGTCTACTACGAATACGGATTCGATGTGCTTTCGGCCGTTCCAGTTGAGCTATTCAAGAACGAGCATTTCCTCTGCAAGCGCTGGCCGCAGATCCAGGCGCTGGTGGCCGAACAGCGCGAGACCGAGGCCACACTATGCAGCAAGTACCCGCCCTGGCCGGGCGGCATCCATGCGTGAGCTTCCTTGGCAAGGCCTGTTCTTCGTCATGATCCTCGCTACCTCGACTCGGGCACCAGCAGGCCAAGCGTCACGAACTGGTGGTGGACCGACAGGCGTTCGCGGCTGGCGCCGGCGCCTTCAGGCTGGGGCGCTATCCAAAATGAGCCCGCCGCCGCTTGGCGAAAGTGATCCACCCGAGCGGCGTGCCGGGTAGGAGGCAAGAAGTATCCGAGGGCGTAGC
>JAKAFQ010000606.1 GCA_021817875.1 Pseudomonadota bacterium | reverse complement strand
CGCTTTGCCCGCCTATTCTCCGCTTCGAACTTGTCATCGCTGCCGGACAACCGGCTCGTCGCAGGTCGCTCCAGCCTTGCCGCTGCCATGATGCCCAGACGTATCGCAGGTCGCGGGCACGGAAGCTGGTGAATTCTGCGGGCATGACGGCGCACGGTCGGGGAATGACCACACAACATCTGCTCAGGGTCGCGCGTGTCCCGCGTTGGTCGAGGTGCACGTCAAACCACAGCGCCTTCATCGGCGCTGCAAAGCTTCCACCATCGGGGCCGGGTTTCCTTGTCCTGCTTGAGCTCGTACATCGCCCGATCAGCACGTCGCAGCAGGACCTCGGGCTCAGCACCGTCGATGGGGAAGCGCGCCACTCCCATCGTCATGCCTATCTCCACAAATCGATGTTCCCCGATGTCAATGGGCCGTTCGACTTCGCGGTGCAACCGTTCGACCACGGGCCCAAGTTGATGCATCAACTTGCCGGGCGCAAGTCCGTCCACGATGAATACAAACTCATCACCACCGAGGCGGGCGATGAGTTCGCTCGCGCGCACCTGAGAGCGCCAGCGTCCGGCAACCTCTTTCAACAATTTGTCCCCTGCGTCATGCCCAAAGCTGTCGTTGATCTGCTTGAAGTTGTCGAGGTCGATGTATCCCACGAGAACTTCAGTTTTTGCTCGCCTTCCACGCGCGATCGCGGCTTGGAGATGAGTGATCAGCGCTTGGCGGTTGGGCAGCCCGGTCAGTCCGTCGCGAAGTGAATCGAGAGTGGCGCGTCCGCGCATCCGCGACAGCTCGAGGTAGGACGCTTGGATCCGAAGCGTCGCGACGAACAGGAAGCCGAAATACAGTACGCCGAGTGGGCCAATCGATTGCAGCGTCGCGTTCGACGAAGTGAAGAGAGGGATCGTGGCTGCGACCGCGGGTGGCAGCATGTAAAGCGCCGACGCCACGGCGTCCGAGGCGATCTGCGCGACGCCGGCACCAGTGATCGCCGCGATGATCATGGAGGCCAGAAGGCGATTGAAGGGTGTCGAGGATGCGAATACGGTTGGCAAGACGGCCCAGCCACAGCCCAATGCAAAGAACGCCATTCGCAGGACCAGCAACGATCTGCGCGCATTCTGGTTTTGCGCCACCTCCGCACTGCCGTAAAACCAAGCTGCCAAGACCAGACCGTGCGCGAAGATGTTCGCCGCGAGCCAGAGCCCAAGATCCAGGCTGGAAATCTGCCGCCGCAGGATCCAGGCCAGCGCCGCTGTGGACGCGAGCCCTCCGATCACACCGAGTGGGATGCTTCGCAGCAGGATCCGCGCCTGATCGCCACGCGGATCGTGTGCGTGCGCGTCGAGTGCATCCCGGAGGCCATCGGCGGCGTTCGTGCTGGCCTGATCGCTCCCACTCTCGCAATCCTTTGGCGAGACGCAGCTGTGCGTCGGCCGAAGGGCGGAATCTGGCCCGCTGGAATCCAGCGCTTCGATTCGCCTGCACAGAGAGCGCATGGCGCAATCGAATCGCCCGCGCCCACGGAAACGGCCCGACGCGGCGCACCGCTGACAGCAGGCTCGGACGATGTCGCGGGCCAATCCCAAGATACCTCTCCCGTCCCTCAGGTTAGAGTTCACGCACGCCGCATCGACCGGCTTCTCGCCGTGCCCCGTTGACGCATTTGCCGTTCACGCGGACGGAGCAGCAGCGAGTTCGGGTGCGGAGTCCGCAACGCGATCGGCCAGCCAGCGCGTCAGGCGGCGCGAAGCGCCATCCGCATCGGAGAGTTGGTTGTGCAACTCGGCGTGCCACTTTGCTGCATCGCTGTCCGCCAGTCCCCGTTCGACGAGGAATCGGTGCAACGGGCAGTGCGTAGTGGACATCGGGTGCAGACCGCCGCCGACTTCGTTGTATTGCCATTGAAATGCCAAGGCGCCAAGATCCGTGGTGAGCACGGCGGCATCGGTTGCGACTGGCAAACCAAAGCTATCCGCCCACGGCTTGATGGCCGCGGCTGGCATGGGTCGCGCCAGCGCGTAGCCCTGCCCGAATTGCGCGCCGAGCACCACCGCAGCCTCGACGTGTGCAGCAGTCTCGAGGCCTTCGACGATCACGCTCTTGCCGAGGTCACGTACGAGCTGAATCAGACTGGCAAAGAGCGTCATGTTCTGCAGCGGGCTGGCTTCCAGTTGCCGCGTCAGGTTCTGGTCGATCTTGATCGTGTCGAAGCGAACGCTCGACAGCCTGTGCACATTGCTGTAGCCGCTGCCGAAATCGTCCATCGCGAAGCCGACCTCCAGGGCGCGCAATCGATCCAGGCCCCGGCTTTGCGCCGCATCATCGACCTGCTGCTCCTCGAGCAACTCGAGCATGAGGCGCTGCGCCGCGATGCCATGCTCGCGCAGCGCCTCCTCGATCCAATCCGCGCACTGCGGATCGTTGAGCACGGAAGGAGGAAGATTCAGCGACACGGCAAGCGACAGGCCCTGCGCATCCCAGGTCCGCAATGCGGAGAGACTTTGCTGAAGCCCTTCGCGGAATACGCGAGCAAGCTCGCTGTCGCCAAGCAGCGGAATGAACGCGCCGGGCGCGACCACAAGTCCGTCCTGCATCTGCAGGCGCGCGAGCGCCTCGACCTTTGCAATCTTGCCCGTCTGCAGATCGACAATGGGTTGGTAGTACATCTCCAACCCACCAGAAAACAATCTGTCGCGATACGCGAGCGCCAGTTCCTCGCTGACGACAACGCTTCGTGCAGCGCTGCAGCGCGACCAAACCGTCTCCAGGCGCCGCTGCACACCCAGAGACCATTCCTGCATCCAGGGCGAGGCGAATTGGTGCGGGTGTTCACCGTAGATGGTCAGGACGCCTTCGACGTGGTCGTTGCGACCGGCGAAGGGGATGCCGACGTTTGACTGGATGCCGAACCGACGTGCCATCTCGTGCCATGCCCGCATGCCGGGGGCTTGCGTACGGGCGTCGCCGCCGCAGGTGTCGATTCGGTGCAGAACCTGCGTGCGCCAGGCGATCGAAGTCGCAGTCCGGCCACTCGGCGATGTCGGGTCGATCGAGGAGCGCAGGTCCCCATTGCTGAGTCGTTCGACCAACATCGAGTCCGGCACGCCTGCACTGTGCTCAAGCACCAACTCGCCGCGAGCCGACAAGCGACTCAGCGTCACCATCACGATGCCTGGCAGACTCACCAGCGCGGCCAGTTCGGCCCGAATCCCGTCGGCCCACAAAGCCCCGTGTGCCGG
>JAKAFQ010000605.1 GCA_021817875.1 Pseudomonadota bacterium | reverse complement strand
TCATCGAGACTTCGCGCCGCAGGTCACCCTCGACGGCCACCTTGGCGATCTGGGAGCGGATGGCATTGATCTCGGCCTCGGTGAGGTCCTTGACCCTGGTCTCCGGTTTGACCCCCGCAGCCTCGCAGGCGCTGCGCGCGCGCGCGCGACCGACGCCGTAGATGTGCGTGAGGCCGACCCACACGTGCTTGTTGAGAGGAATATTGATGCCGGCTATGCGTGCCATGTTGCGTTACCGCGGGAAAAACAGTGAATTTTAACCAAAAACCATGCCATTAACCAGAGGCAGTGCCACCGGCCATGCTCACGGCGGACCGATTCGCAGGGCCGCCCCGGTCGGCGCTGGGCGACATGGGGCGAACTGCCGGCCCCGCATCGCCGCTGCGCCCGGAACAAACCCGGACCTCGCCTCGCAGCTGCATACGAGCCTCGAGCACACCTGCGGGGTCGGCGCCGGGAACTCCGCGCTCACCCCTGCCTCTGCTTGTGACGCTGGTCCGAGCAGATGACGTAGACCACGCGCCGGCGGCGCACGATCTTGCAGTTCTTGCAGATCTTCTTGACCGAGGGTCTGACTTTCATCGCATCTCCGGCGCAGACATCCCGCACCTCTTGCCGGGCAGGCCGCGCCGCTCCTTTATTTGACTGGACAAAAACACAGGCGGCTCCGCATCACCCACCCTGTCCCTGCCGGCCATAGCCGAGCAGGTTGGCTTTCTTGAGCAGACCGGGATAGTGATGTGACATCAGGTGCGCCTGCAGCTGCGCCATGAAGTCCATGACCACCACCACCACGATCAACAGCGAGGTGCCGCCGAACTGAAACGACACGCCTTGCTGGCCCTCGAGGATTTCCGGCAGCAGACACACCGCCATCACATACAGCGCGCCCCAGAGTGTCAGCCGGGTCAGCACCTTGTCGATGTACTCCGCGGTGTGCTGTCCGGGCCGGATACCGGGGATGAATGCCCCGGATTTCTTCAGATTGTCGGCGGTCTCGCGCGAATTGAACACCAGTGCGGTGTAGAAGAAGCAGAAGAAGATGATCAGCACACCGTAGATCAGCATCTGCAGGGGCTGCCCGTAACCGAGCGCCGCGGAGATGTCCTGCATGGCGTTCGCCACCGTGCCTTTGGCGCTGGTGCCGAGGAAGCTGGCGATGGTGGCCGGGAACAGCAGGATGCTGGAGGCGAAGATCGGCGGAATCACCCCCGACATGTTGATCTTGAACGGCAGGTGGCTGCTTTGCCCGGCATACATGCGCCGCCCCACCTGACGCTTGGCGTAGTTCACCGCGATGCGCCGTTGCGCACGCTCCATGAACACCACGAACGCGGTGGTGGCGACCACCACGATCAGCAGCAGCAGCGCGAACGGCCCCTGCATGGCGCCGGAACTCACCGCCTCGGCGGTGGTGCTGATCGCGCTCGGCAGTCCCGCCACGATGCCGGCCAGAATGATCATGGAAATGCCGTTACCGATGCCGCGCTCGGTAATCTGCTCGCCGAGCCACATCAGGAACACCGTTCCCGTGGTCATGGTCACGGTGGCCGTGAAGAGAAACTGCCAGCCACCGACCAGCGTCATGCCGCCCTTGACCAGCGCGCCGGCCGCGGCGAACGACTGGAAGACCGCGAGTGCGACCGTCCCATAACGGGTGTAATCGGTCATCTTGCGCTGGCCCGCCTGGCCTTCCTTGCGCAGCTCGATCAGGCTCGGCACGACCATGGACATCATCTGGATGATGATCGACGCCGAAATGTACGGCATCACGCCCATGGCGAAGATCGACAGACGCGAGAGCGCGCCGCCCGAGAACATGTTGACGATGCCGAGGATCGTTCCGGACTTCTCGCTGAAGAAACGGGCCACCTGCACCGGGTTGATCCCCGGCACCGGGATGAAGGTCCCGATCCGGTAGACGATCATGGCACCGATCAGGAACAGCACACGCGAGCGGATCTCCCCGAAACGGGCCGCTTCACTGAGCGCGACGGCTGGATTGTTGAGGGTATTCGCCACGATGGGTACCGGATGCCTTACCTGAGCAGGTCGGGCCTCAGACCTCGATCCTGCCGCCTGCGGCCTCGATGGCCGCACGCGCGCCCTGTGTGACCGCAACGCCCTTGAGCTGCACGGCCTTGTCGATCGTACCCGAACGCACCACTTTGGCCCGTTCGGTGGTGACCGGAACGATGCCCGCCTGCTTCAGCGCCTCGAGGTCGATGATCTCGGCGGTCACCTTGGCGAGCTCATCGAGCCGCACCTCGGCGCGGGTGACGGCCAGCCCGGAGCGGAAGCCGACCTTGGGCAACCGGCGCTGAATCGGCATCTGGCCGCCTTCGAAGCCGACCTTGTGATAGCCGCCCTTGCGTGCACGCTGACCCTTGACGCCGCGGCCGCAGGTCTTGCCCTGGCCGGCGGAAGCTCCGCGTCCGACCCGCAGCCGCGGACGTCGGGCGCCTGGTGCGGGTTTGATTGTATTCAGTCGCATCTCGGTTCCTCTCAGCCGTCCTGCTCCACCTTCAGCAGGTGGACGGCGGTCTGAATCATGCCGCGATTTTCGGGCGTATCGGCCACCTGTACGCACTGGTGGATCCGGCGCAGGCCCAGGCCACGGGCCGAGGCGGCGATATTGGCGAGCTGGCCGTGCAGGCTCTTCACCAGCGTGACCTTGAGCGCCTTTGCTTGCTTGTCCATCTGTGTCAGCCCGTGATCTCTTCGACCGTCTTGCCGCGCTTCGCCGCGATGTCGTCGGGCGACCGGATCTCGGCGAGCGCTTTGACCGTGGCGCGCACCACGTTGATCGGATTACGCGAGCCATAGCTCTTGGCGAGCACGTTGCGTACTCCGGCACACTCGAGCACCGCACGCATGCCGCCGCCCGCGATGACCCCCGTACCTTCGGAAGCCGGCTGCATGTATACGCGTGTTGCGCCGTGCACACCTTTGACCGGGTAGAACAGCGTGTTGTTCTTCAGTGCCACGTTCACCATGCTCTTGCGGGCCTGGGCCATGGCTTTGGAAATGGCCACCGGCACCTCTCGGGCCTTGCCGAATCCGAAACCGACGCTCCCGGCGCCATCCCCGACCACCGTCAGCGCCGTGAAGCCGAATTGCCGGCCGCCCTTGACGACCTTGGCGGTGCGATTGACCGCAACCAGCTTCTCTACGAGCTCGTCGGCCGGCTGGGCCTTTTCCGTTCTTGCCATAGGGTTTACCTGACCTTAGAACTCGAGGCCC
>JAKAFQ010000604.1 GCA_021817875.1 Pseudomonadota bacterium | reverse complement strand
CCTCTCCGGCGCCGTCGGACAGCGGCACCAGGCTCTCGCGTGGGGGCATGGGATACTGCCCCCGCAGCACGTACACGTCGCGACGGTTCAGCGATGCCGCGTGTACGCGCAGCAGTACCTCGTGCTCGGCCGGTGTCGGCACCGGGGCCTCATGGATCGCCAGTCGGTAGGTGCCGTCCGGCTGGCGGGTGAGCGCCGCGCGGCGCTGCATTTGAGCAATAGTCATCATGTCTCCCTGCGTGCCTAGATCGCCATGCATACCGACTTCAGCTCGGTGTACATCTCGACCCCGGCGCGACCCTGCTCGCGCCCGAAGCCGGACTGCTTGTAGCCGCCGAACGGCATGCCGGCATCGATCATGGCATGACAGTTCACCCACACCGTCCCCGCCTTGATCTGCGGCACGAGGCGCTGCACCGCGCGCAGATCGTTGGACCAGATGCTCGCGGCCAGGCCGTACGGCGTGTCGTTGGCCCAGGCAGCCACCTCGCTCAGGTCGTCGAAGCGCTGCGCGACGACGACCGGACCGAAGATCTCCTCGCGCACGATCCGCATGTCGGGTTTGACGTCGACGATCACCGTGGGTTTGACGTAGTAGCCCTCGTGGGCCGGCGCCTCTCCGCCGGTCGTGATGGTTGCGCCCTGCTCGCGCCCGGATTGCAGGTAGCTGAGGACCCGGTCGCGCTGCTCCTGGGAGACCAGCGGACCCATCTGGGTACGCTCGTCCAGGCCCGGGCCGACCACGATCGAGCGGGACGCCTCGCTCACTCCCTCGATCACCTTGTCGAAGATCTTGCGCTGCACGAACAGGCG
Organism: Pseudomonadota bacterium; assembly: GCA_021817875.1. Next base: position 2,432 of record JAKAFQ010000604.1, on the reverse strand, counting down.
CGAGCCGGCCACGCACACCTGCCCGGAATTGAAGAACACCGCCTGCGCGGCGCCGCCGGCCACGGTCTGCGGATCCACATCCGGCAGGACGATCACCGGCGATTTGCCACCGAGCTCGAGCGAGACGCGCTTCAAGGTCGCCGTGGCGGCGATGTTGATGATCTTGCCGACCTCGGTCGAGCCGGTGAAGGCGATCTTGTCGACGCCGGGATGGGCCACCAGCGCCGCGCCGGTGGTCTCGCCGAGCCCGGTCAGGATGTTGACCACGCCGGGAGGGAAGCCGGCCTCGAGAATCAGCTCGCCCAGCCGTAGTGCGCTGAGCGGCGTCTGCTCGGCGGGTTTGAGCACGCTCGTGCAGCCGGTTGCGAGCACCGGTGCGAGCTTCAGGGTGGCCATGAGCAGCGGAAAGTTCCAGGGGATGATCTGCGCGACCACTCCCACCGGCTCGCGCACCGTGTAGGTATGGAACTTCGTGCCGGGCGCTGCGCGCAGCGAGGTGTTGAACGTCTGCCCGTCGATCTTGCTCGCCCAGCCGGCCATGTAGCGCAGGTGCGAGATCGCGCCGGGCACGTCGATCATGCGTGCCATCGCGATGGGCTTGCCATTGTCCAGGCTCTCCAACTCGGCGAGCTCGGCGGCATGGCGCTCCATGAGGTCGGCGAGGCGCCACATCAGCTGCTCGCGCTCATCGGGAAGCATCTGCGCCCAGGGGCCGCCTTCGAAAGCCGCCCGCGCGGCCCGCACCGCCCGGTCTACGTCGGTCGCGTCGGCGTCGGCGACTTCCGCGATCTGCCGCTCGGTCGCCGGATCCATTACCGTGATGCGGCCCTTGCCATGCGCCTCGACCCACTCCCCATTCACGAGCAGGCGTGGCTTACGCTTGAGGAATTCCGCGAGAGCGCTGGAATGGGCGGGTTGGTCGGCGATCGCGCGCGAGGCGGGGACGGCGTTCATGAGTGGTACTCCGGAGTATCGCGGGCGCAGGCCAAGCGGCCGCGCGCGCTGCGGTGACTAGACGAATCAGAACCTAATGTTCCCGGCCCCGGCGCACAAGCGCCGCCGGGCGAATTTTTGTTCACTGCGGGTCGTGCCGGATGCCGACCTGCCGGGACAATGTGCAGCACGTGCTTCAGAGCGAGGCCGTCTCGCGGCCCCGTACGGCCCGGGAGGGTGGCCGGTTTCACCCGGACCTCGAGCTCGGCGCCGCGCCCGGTCGCGATCATCCACGCTCCGCGGCCGGCGGTATCTGCAGTATCGGTGCGATCGATAGTTGTCATCTTAACTTTGGATTTCTGAGCGGCGATGGGACTCGTTACCGTTGCCGGCCAGTCGTCCGCAAAGGTCAGCTCATGAATCAATCCAGCCTGGAACAGCTTCTCGCCACGGTCGATAATCCCGTGAACATGCTGCGCAATTCGCAGCTTGGGGCCTACGTCTATCCTGTGGTGCCGAGCGAGTTCTCCAACTGGCGGGACGAGCAGCGGGCCTGGCGCGACGCGGCGGTGCTGTTCGACCAGACCCACCACATGGCCGAGATGACCGTCACCGGGCCGGATGCGTTGAAGCTGATGTCCTACCTCACCATCAACAGCTTCGCCAATTTCACGCCGGGCAAGGCCAAGCAGATGGTGCCGCTGTCGTATGACGGGTACGTGATCGGCGACGGGATTCTCTTCTACCTGGCCGAGAACGAGCTGCTGTTCGTCGGTCGCGCGCCTACCGTGAACTGGATCGAATTCCACTGCCAGAGCGGCGCGTGGAAGGTCGATTACATCCGCGATGACCGCTCGCCGTCGCACCCGCGCGGCAAAGCGGTCACGCGCCGTCACTACCGCTTTCAGGTGCAGGGGCCCAACGCCTGGAAGGTGCTCGAGAAGCTCAACGGGGCGACAATCCCGGATATCAAGTTCTTCACCCTCGGTGACATCAACATCAAAGGCCGCAGGGCGCGGGCGCTGCGCCACGGCATGGCCGGAGCGCCGGGCCTGGAGCTCTGGGGGCCGTACGCCCAGTACGACGAGGTGCGCGACGCGATCGTCGAGGCGGGCCGGGAATTCGGGCTTGTGCAGGTCGGCTCCCGGGCCTATGCCAGCAACACGCTCGAGTCGGGGTGGATTCCCTCGCCGCTGCCGGCGATCTACACCGGCGAGAAGATGCGCAAATACCGCGAGTGGCTGCCGGCGAACGGCTACGAGGGCTCGGGCTCGATCGGTGGCAGCTACGTGTCGGACAACATCGAGGACTACTACGTCACGCCCCATGCGCTCGGCTATGGTCCGTTCGTGAAGTTCGACCACGACTTCGCCGGCCGCGAGGCGCTGGAGAAGCTCGCGGCGCAGCCGCAGAGGAAGAAGGTGACCTTCGCCTGGAACGGCGATGACATGGCGAAGATCTACGCCTCGCTGTTCCGGCCGGGCGAGGAGTGTTGCAAG
>JAKAFQ010000603.1 GCA_021817875.1 Pseudomonadota bacterium | reverse complement strand
GCAACAGGCTGGCGAGCACCAGCTCCTTGACCGCGTTGGCATTGGCGCCGGGAGCGTTGAACACCGCAATCCCGCGGCGGCTGAGCGCCTCGACCGGGATGTTGTTGACGCTCGAGCCGGCGCGGACCACGGCGCGCACGCTCCCCGGAATGTCCAGCTGATGCATGTCGGCCGAGCGGACCAGGATGGCATCCGGTCGATCCAGGCCGGCGGCGGCGACCTCGTAGCGCTCGCGCGGCAATCGCTCGAGCCCGCGGGCGCTGATCTGATCGAGCGTCAGGATGCGGTAATTCATGAGATGAGCTGCGCCGTGCGCCTTGCAGCCGTCCAGTGACGCGCCGACCCGGGCATGCGCCGGATCAAACAGAGGCTGCTAAGCGTGACGACGCTCGAACTCCTTCATGAAGCCGACCAGCGCCTCGACGCCCTGGATCGGCATTGCGTTGTACAGGCTGGCGCGCATGCCGCCCACCGAGCGATGTCCCGCGAGCTGGGTCAGGCCCTGCGCGCGCGCCTCGCTCAGAAAAAGCGGATCGAGCTCCGGGCGCGCGAGCGTGAACGGCACGTTCATCCGTGAGCGGCACGGCTTCGCGACCGGGTTGCGGTAAAACGCCGAGGCATCGATGGCGCCGTAGAGCAGTTCGGCCTTGGCGCGATTGCGCGCCTCCATCGCCGCGAGCCCGCCCTGGCGCTCGAGCCACTCGAACACGAGTGCCGCGATGTACCACGCGAAGGTCGGCGGGGTGTTGAGCATCGATCCATGGGCGGCGAGCTGCGCGTAATCGAGGATGGCGGGGATCCGCGGGCGCGCCTTGCCGAGCAGCTCTTCCCGGGCGATGACGAGGGTCAGCCCCGCCGGACCGATGTTCTTCTGCGCACCGGCATAGATCAGCCCGTAGCGCCCCACCGCGATCGGGCGCGACAGGATGTTCGAGGACATGTCGGCCACCAGCGGGACCCCGCCGGTCTCGGGCACGTACGGAAATTCCACTCCACCGATCGTCTCGTTCGACGTGTAATGCACGTAAGCGGCCCCTGGCGTGAGGCGCAACGCATCCTGGCTCGGCACGGTGGTGTAGTGCGAGGCGCGCTCGTCGGCCGCCACGTTGACCGCCACGCCGAGCCTTGCGGCCTCCTGTATCGCTTTGCGCGACCAGGTGCCGGTATCGAGGTAATCGGCCGCGGCGCCCTCGGGGGCGAGATTCATCGGCACGGCGGCGAACTGCGCCATCGCCCCGCCCTGCAGGAACAGCACCTTGTAGCCGGCGGGAATGGCGAGCAAAGCGCGCAGGCGCTCCTCGGAACGCTCGGCGAGCGCGACGAAGGCCTTGCCGCGGTGGCTGACCTCCATCACCGACATGCCGCTGCCCTGCCAGTCCGTGAGCTCATCCCGGGCCTGCTCGAGCACTTCCAGTGGCAGCACCGCGGGTCCGGCGGAGAAATTGAAGACGCGCACCAGGGAGGCCGCCTCACTTCGGGAATCGGGGAACACCGGATAGTATCAAGCAGCCCGGCCCGCTTCAGAACTTTTAGCCGCCGCCCCCCCCCCCGACAGACCGGACGAGCGGGAGATGCGCCTGCAGGCCGGTATGCCCCGGGGCTGTCCCCGGAGCCGCTCACGGACATCCGCCGCGGGCCATGCCGGCGCGGCGTGCGCGGCGGACAGGACTCAGGAATCGCCGCCCGGCGCCGGCGCCTCGGCGCTGTCGGCGGCTGCGTCGATTGGAGCCTGCTCCAGACTATCCGGGCTATCCGGGCTATCCAGGCTCTCGAGGCGCTCGATCCCGACCAGCCGCTCCCCTTCGTCGAGCCGTATCAGGCGCACCCCCTGGGTGTTGCGACCGAGCACCGGGATCTCGTCGACCGGTGTGCGCACCAGGGTGCCGTTCGAGCTGATCAGCATGATCTCCTGCCCCGGCAACACCTGCAGCGCCGCCACGGTGGCGCCGTTGCGCTCGCTCGTCTGCAGGGCGATGACACCCTGGCCGCCGCGGCCCTGGCGAGGAAAGTCCTCGACGGGCGTGCGTTTGCCGTAACCGGCCGCGGACGCCGTGAGAACCTCTCCCTCTGCCACCACGATCAGCGCGATCACCTCCTGGTCCTCCCCGAGGCGGATGCCGCGCACCCCGCTGGCATCGCGGCCCATCGCGCGCACCTCTTCCTCGTGAAAGCGGATGGCCTTGCCACCGCTCGAGACGAGCACCACCTCGCGCGCGCCGTCGGTGAGCGCCACGCCCACCAGCCGGTCATTGTCATGCAGATCGACGGCGATGATGCCGCTGGCGCGAGGCCGCGAGAACGCGCTCAGCGGGGTCTTCTTCACCGTGCCCTGGCTGGTCGCCATGAAGACGTGATGCTGCTCGTCATACTCCTTGACCGGCAGGAGCGCATTGATTTTCTCGCCCTGCTCGAGCGGCAGCAGGTTCACCATGGGTTTGCCGGCCGAGGCGCGCCCGGCCTGGGGCAGCTCGTACACCTTCAGCCAGTACACCTTGCCGCGATTGGAAAAGCACAGCACCGTGTCATGGGTGTGGGCGACGAAGAGCTTCTCGACGAAGTCCTCGTCCTTGACCGCGGTGGCGGCCTTGCCCCGTCCGCCGCGCCGCTGGGTCTGGTATTCAGAGAGCGGCTGGCATTTGGCGTAACCGCCGTGCGAGAGTGTCACCACCACGTCCTGCGGCTCGATCAGGTCCTCGGTGGTGAGATTGAGCTGATCGCGGTTGATCTCGGTGCGCCGCGCATCACCGTAGGTCTCGCGAACCTCGATGAGCTCGGCGCGGATCACCTGGATGAGTCGCTCGGGCCGGGACAGCACATCGGTGAGATCGGCGATCCGGGCGAGCAGCTCCTGGTACTCGCCGATGATCTTGTCCTGCTCGAGGCCGGTCAGCCGGTGCAGGCGCATCTCGAGAATCGCCTGGGCCTGGGCCTCGGAGAGCCGGTAGCCGGCCTGCGCGAGTCCCACACCCTCGGGCAGTCCGCTCGGACGGGTCGAGACCGACCCGGCGCGCTCGAGCAGTCCGGTCACCGCCCCCGGGGGCCAGATCCGCCCGATCAGGCCCGCGCGCGCCTCGGCCGGCGAAGCGGCGGCCCTGATGAGCGCGATCACCGCGTCGATGTTGGCGAGCGCCACCGCGAGGCCCTCGAGGATGTGGGCGCGCTCGCGCGCCTTGCCCAGATCGAAGATGCTGCGCCGGGTGACGACCTCGCGGCGGTGGCGGATGAACGCCTCCAGCATTTCCTTGAGCGA
>JAKAFQ010000043.1 GCA_021817875.1 Pseudomonadota bacterium | reverse complement strand
CCGATCTCGCCTGCGCGGCTCCGACCGACCGCGCCTTGCCCTTGCGGGCGGGGCGCAGTGCGCGGCGCCGACGCCGCGAGCGTCACTCCCGGCTTGAACTCGGGTTCCGATCGCACCCGGAGCTCATTGCGGTCATCGGTATATTCAAAAGAATATCACGAAACAGAAGGCATTCATCCATGCGAAGACAACAGCGTACTTCCCACCCGGTGCCGGCGAATGTCGGCCGGCTCGCCGCCGCGACGCTGGCCGTTGCGGTCGCGATGCCGGCCGCGCATGCGGACACACTGGCGGGTTTCCTGGCGCGGGGGACATTCAGCGGTCAGTTGCGCTCGTATTATTTCCGCCGCGATTTCTCGAGCGCCTCGGCGGCGAACGCCGAGGCGTTCTCGCTCGCCGGTCTGTTCAACTACCAGACCGCAAGGTTCCTCGGAGGCTTCAGTCTCGGGGCGAGCTTCTACAGCGCAAGCGCCCTCGGGTCGCGAAGCGCCAATCCCAAGCGGGTCGATTCGACGCTGATGGGCGCCGCGAATGCCGTCAACGCGCTCGGTCAGGCGTTCGTCCAGTACAGCGGGCATGACGCCCTGGTGCGCATCGGCGATCAGCTTCTCGCCACGCCTTGGGCGAACGCAAGCGATTCGCGTGCGCTGCCTGCGACGTACCGGGCAGCCTACGGTACCTTCACCCCCGTGCCGGGCCTGCAGCTCGCGGCACTGCGCATCCTGCGGTACAGGAGCCGTACCGCAGAGGGCTTCTTCACGGACAACAACTACTATCCGGCGACGTGGAACGGCGATGCCGCCTACGGCGGCATCTCGAATCTGCCGGCCGACGCGGCGCATGCCCCGGGTACCACCGCTGTCGGTGCCCGCTACGGGATCTCCTCGCTGAAGGCGACCGCGTGGTTCTACAATTTCATCGGCTTTGCCCACATGATCTACGGCCAGATCGACGCGACGCTGCCGACGGGTTCGGGCCTCAGGCCCTGCGCGGGCGTGCAGCTGGTGCGCGAGTGGGGGCGCTCGAACCGCTTCGCCGGAAGCGATACGCGTTTCTTCGGCCAGCCCGGCACGGCGGCCGACGACCTCACCCTGGGGGGTATCGTGGGCGTGCAGGGCTACGGCGCGAGTCTGTCGGTCGCCTACAATCAGATGCGGCGGCAGGGTGCGGGCGCGCTCGGAGCAGGGGCGCTCATCTCGCCGTACACCGCCGGGTTCGCCACCGATCCGCTCTATACCACCTCGATGATCCGCGGCCTGGTCGAGCTCGGCCCCGGGCACGCGTGGAAAGTGAGGGCCACCGATGCGGCGCTCGGCAGGCGCCTGCTGTTGTCGGCCTCGATCGCCGAATACCATGCGGATTTCCAGGGTCACAACACGCAGCTGTACTTCGGCATCATCTACAGGCTGCGCGGCTGGCTCAACGGCCTGTCGCTGCGCAACCGGCTCGGGATCAGCCACGGGCGGGCCGATCCGGGCGGCGGGCGCTTCATCTACAACAGGGTGATGATCACCTACGCCTTCTAGCCGCAGCGCCCGCGAGGGGTGCCGCCGCGCCCGGCGGCATGCGGGATCCTCGCAGCGCGATGGCAGGCCCCGTGGCTGCGCTCAGTCGCTTTGCACGGCTTCCGGCGGTGTCCGGCGCCGCCGCGCGCGCGCGCTGTCGCGCGCCGCGAGTGTCTTGGGGGCAGGCAGGTCGACCGCCCGGCGCAGCTGCGGGTACGCTGCGGTGGAGTGCGGGATTCCCATGGCCTCGACGAAATGCTGCTGGAATCGCGGCTCGATGGCCGTTTCGACCTTGGTGACCGTGTGCACGAGGGCTTCGATCGTGCGGCGCGAACCGAACTCGAGCAGCGCGATGCGCGCGCCGGTGCCGGCGGCATTGCCCGCGGAGACGACCTGCGACAGGTCGCAGTCCGGGATCATCCCGAGCAGCATTGCGTACTTGACGTCGATGTGTGCGCCGAAGGCGCCTGCGAGGCGAATGCGATCGACGTGCTCAGTCCCGAAGCGCTCCATCAGCAGGCGGATGCCGGCATGGAGGGCGGCCTTGGCGAGTTGGATGGCGCGCACGTCGTTCTGGGTGATGGTGAGGGTCTGCGCGCCCTGGTACACCACGTAGCTGAAGGTGCGGCCCTGCGCCACGATACGTGGGCTGCGCGCGGCGAGTGAGCCGTCGAGCACGCCGTCCTGATTGATGATGCCCGACAGATACATCTCGGCGATGATCTCGATGATGCCGGAGCCGCAGATGCCCGTGATGCCCGTGTCTTTGATCGAGTCCTCGAACCCGGGCTCATCGGACCACAGATCCGAGCCGATCACTTTGAAGCGCGGTTCGAGCGAGAGCGGATCGATGCGCACCCGCTCGATCGCTCCGGGTGCGGCGCGCTGACCGGAGCTGATCTGCGCCCCTTCGAAGGCCGGACCGGTGGGGCTGGAGCAGGCGAGCAGGCGCTCGCGGTTGCCGAGGACGATCTCGGCGTTCGTGCCGACGTCGACGAGAAGCGTGATGTCGTCCGAGAGGTCCGGCCGTTCCGAGAGGATCATGCCGGCGGTGTCGGCGCCGACGTGTCCTGCGATGCACGGCAGCACGTAGACCCGGGCGTTCGGATGCAGGGCAAGACCGAGTTCCGCGGTGCGCAGCAGCGTCGCCTCGTCGGTGGCGAGCGCAAAGGGGGCGCCGCCGAGCTCCACCGGGTCGATGCCGAGCAGCAGGTGATGCATGATGGGATTGCCGACGAGGCAGACCTCCAGGATGTCCTCGGGGCCGGCATGGGCCTGGTGCGCGACGTCGGCGGCGAGGGCATTGAGTGCCTCGCGCACGGCGGCGGTCATCTGCTGGGCGCCGCCCGGGTGCATCATGGAGTAGGAAACGCGGCTCATCAGATCCTCGCCGAAGCGGATCTGAGGGTTCATGGCGCCGCTCGAGGCCAGCACTTCGCCCGACTCCAGGTCGCACAGGTGTGCGGCGATGGTGGTCGAGCCGATGTCCACCGCCAGCCCCAGCGCACGCTCGTGAAAGCCGGGCCAGACCGCGATGATCTGCGAGGCGGCATGCACCGCGACGGTGACCTTCCACTGCCCGCGGCGCAGGGCCGCCTGCAGACTCTGCAGCACCTGAAGGTCACAGCGCAGGTCCTGCAACTGCCACTCGCGCGCGAGGGCTTCCTTCAGCCTTTGCAGATCGCCCGCGGGGTCGTGCATATCCGGCTGGCGCACTTCGACGTAATGCAGCCGCACGACCGGATCGAGGGTGATGGCGCGCACATCGGCGCGCTTGCGTACCACCTGCCGGTGCACCTGGCTCGAAGGCGGCACATCCACCACCAGGTCGCCGAGAATGTGCGCCTGGCAGGACAGGCGGTGACCCTCCGGCAGGCCGCGGCGGCGGGCGTAGCTGTCTTCGGCCTCGTTCGGCGGCGAGAGATGCTGCGCCCTCGAGACGACCCCGTGCTTGGCGAACTCACCCTCCATGACGAGCACCTGACAACGGCCGCAGATCGCCCGTCCGCCGCACACCGAGTCGACATCCACCCCGAGGGAGCGGGCAGCCGCGAGCAGCGGGGTGCCGAGGGGGAAGCGGCCGCGCTTGCCCGAGGGCGTGAAGACGACGAGGGCGCTCGGCTCAGCTGACACGGCGGCGATGACCTCCCTCACGCCGGCCGCGCGCCGCGCCTTCCCCCGCGGCCCCGGCCGCCCCCGGAGGCGGCGCCTCGCGAAATCTGCGGATCCAGCGCGCGCAGTCCGGGTCATGTCCCATCATCACGTCCGCTCCCATGACGGCCCGCACGATCTCGACGTGCAGCGGGTTCATGATGGCCGAGGTCATGCCGGCGCCGATCGCCGCGATCAGGAATGCCGCGGTGATCCCCTCGCGGGCGGGCAGTCCGAAGCTGATGTTGGAGGCGCCGCAGGTGGTGTTGACCCGCAGCTCGTCGCGCAGGCGCTTGAGCAGGTGCATCACCTGCACGCCCGCCCTGTTGATTGCCCCGATCGGCATCACCAGCGGATCGACCACCACATCGGACACCGGAATGCCGTGGTCGGCCGCGCGGTGCACGATTTTCTTCGCCACCTCGAAGCGCACGTCCGGATCCTCGGAGATGCCGGTCTCGTCGTTGGAGATCGCCACCACCGCCGCGCCGTACTTCTTCACCAGCGGCAACACGCTCTCGAGCCGCTCTTCCTCGCCGGTGACGGAGTTCACCAGCGCCTTGCCCCGGTAGACGGCAAGTCCCGCCTCGAGCGCCGCCACGATGGATGAATCGATCGACAGCGGCACGTCGGTCACCGATTGCACCAGTTGCACGGCCCTGGCGAGGATCGCCGGTTCATCGGCGAGCGGGATGCCGGCGTTGACATCGAGCATGTGCGCGCCGGCTGCGACCTGGGCGCGCGCATCGGCCTCGACGCGCGAGAAATCCCCCGCGGCCATCTCGGCGGCGAGGATCTTGCGGCCGGTGGGATTGATCCGCTCGCCGATCATGACGAAGGGGCGCTCGAAGCCGATCACGACTTCGCGGCGGGCTGAGCTGATGACGGTGTCGGTCATGATGCGGCTTCTCTTTGTGGCTGGCGGTACGCAGTGCGGCCCGGGTACCAGGGGGTGCGCCCGCCCAGCACCCCGGAGCGCTCGATGATCTCGGGAACACTCTGTTCCTGGCGGTAGGCCATGACGTGCACGCCGCTCACGCCCGGCACCTCGCGGATCTGCTGGATGAGCTCGACGCACAGCCGCCGGCCTTCGTGCGCCGGGTCCTCGGCGCCGGCGAGGCGCTTCACCACCGCATCGGGGATGTGCAGGCCGGGGACGTTGCTGCGCATCCACTCGGCGGTCTTCGCCGAGCGCAGCGGCCCGACGCCGACGAGGATGAAGACCTTGCCGATGAGCCCCAGATCCTGCACCCGGCGCATGAAGGTCCGCAGCAGCGGCACGTCGTAGCAGTATTGCGTCTGAATGAACTGCGCTCCGGCGGCGACCTTCTTCGCCAGGCGCTCGGCTCGCCATTGCAGGGGCTGTGCGAACGGGTTCGATGCCGCTCCGATGAACACCCGCGGGCCATGGGTGAGCTTGCGGCCGCTGAGGAACCGTTGCTCATCGCGCAGCGTGCGCGCAGTGCTGAGCAGCGACATGCAGTCAAGATCAAACACCGGCTGCGCCTGCGGGTGATCGCCCGCCTGCACCCCGTCGCCGGTGAGACACAGGATGTTGCACACGCCCATGGCGGCGCCGCCGAGAATGTCGCCCTGGATGGCGATGCGGTTCTTGTCGCGGCAGGAGATCTGCATCACCAGCGCGTAGCCGAGGCGCGTCAGCAGCGCACAGACCGCAACGCTCGACATGTGGCAGTTCGCCCCGCTGCCGTCGGTGGCGTTGATGGCATCGACATGGCCGTCGAAGATCCTGGCGCGCTCATAGACCTCGTGCGGATCGGCCGAGTCGGGCGGGGCGAGCTCGGTGGTCACGGCGAACTGACCGGCGCGCAGCACCCGCTCGAGGCGGCTCGGGGAGCTGTGACCGGGCAGGATCGGCAGCGGCTGGCCGGGAACCGGCTCGTCCTCGAAGATCATGCCGCTTCCCCCGAGCGCTCGCGGGTGACGCGCAGCCAGGAGGATCTGCCCTGCAGCCGCCGGTCGAGGGGCAGCTCGATCCGGGCGAGCGCCTCGCGGCCGCCGGCGATATGCGCGCTGCCGGCAATCGCCTGATACCAGACGCACTTCATCTCGGGGCGCACCTCGCAGTGGCCGTTGTCGCGCACTCCGCCGCAGGGGCCATTGCGCAGCTGCTTGGGACAGTTCATCGGGCAGGACATGCCGGTGGAGGACAACACGCATTGGCCGCACATCCTGCAGTCGAACAGCAGACCTTTGACCCGCCGCTCGAGGGCGGCCACCGGGCGCTCGAGCCGCTGGTAGCCGATGCGCTTGAACAGCGGATGCAGCGTCACGAGAGTGCGTTCGAAGCCCCGATACCAGGCGTTCAGGGCGCGCGCGTGGCGCACCGACCAGAGTCGTACCGCGTACATCAGGGCTCATCCGGCTCGGTGGTTGAGGCGGCGCTCGGGGAGGCGCTTTGCGCCGGGGAGGACTCCAGGCCCTTGGCGCGGATCAGCGCTTCCAGGCGCTCGTCGCTGTAGAGCGATTCCAGGCGCGCCGCTTCCGCGCGCACCTCGGCCTGAAGGTCCTCTCCGCAGGGCCGCGGAGGACTGCGTTGCCAGTCGGCCAGATACGCGTTCGAGGTGCCGCGTCCGGCACGCATGGCGGCGCGGTCCACCGCTTCCTGGAAGCGTGCGGAGAGCGGCGCCTTGGCGGTCTCACGCCCGCGTTTGGCGATGACCTGCGCGGGGATGTCGCGCCAGGAGATGACGATCAGGTTCGCCACGTGAGTGCCTGGCGCTCGGCGAGGGCGCCGAGGCGGCTGCCGAGCTCACCGTATCCCGTGAAGCGATGTTCGAAGGCAAGACCGAGCCGTGAGGCAATCTGCCGCGCCTGCCCGATGAGCGCCCCCGAAGGCTCCTGGGCGAGATGCACGATCTTGCGGTAGTGGCGGAAATACTCCTGCGCCAGCTCCGGGTGCCGATCGATCCCGAGACCGCCGATCACCAGCCGCTCGAAATGCCGCGTGAGAAAATCGGTCAGGTAGAACGTGCCCGGCTCGGCATCGGCGAGCTCGGCAAAGGTGCGCGCGCCGGCGAAGAACTCGTAGCAGTGCGCCCCGGGGAGCCGCTCGACGCCTTCCTCGGCGAGCACCCGATCGAGCTGCCCCAGGGTGCCGCACTCGGCGTAGGCGACGAAGATCGTGCGGTATCGGTCGCGGTGAGCGCGGATCTCGGCGCGCACCGCCGTGGCGATGCGCTCGGGCCGGTTGTGCAGCTCAGGGGCGAGGCACGTGACGTCCATCGGCCAGCCGTTGGCCCGGCGCAGCGCGTGGATCTCGCGGGCGAGCGCTCCGCAGGCGATGATCAGCATGCGGCCGTGGCTGTCCATGGAGGCGCATCGGCCTCAGGCGGCCACGCGCGCGGCGCGGCGGGCGGCCAGCAGGCTCTTGGCGGTCTCGACCGCGATCGCCGCATCGCGACAATACGCGTCCGCCCCCACGGCCTTGCCGAACTCCTCGTTGAGCGGCGCGCCGCCGACCAGCACGATGAAGTCCTTGCGGATGTCCAGCTCGCGCATCTTGTCGATCACCACCTTCATGTAGGGCATGGTGGTGGTGAGGAGCGCGGACATTCCCAGGATGTCGGGCTTGTGCCGCTCGAGTGCCTCGAGGTACTTCTCAACCGGATTGTTGATGCCGAGATCGATCACCTCGAAACCGGCGCCCTCGAGCATCATCGACACCAGATTCTTGCCGATGTCGTGAATGTCGCCCTTGACCGTGCCGATCACCACCTTGCCGATCGGCTCGGCGCCGGTCTCGGCGAGAATCGGCCGCAGGATCTCCATGCCGGCCTTCATGGAGTTCGCCGCCAGCAGCACCTCGGGAACGAACAGGATCCCGTCGCGAAAGTCGATGCCGACGATCCGCATGCCTTCCACGAGCGCATCGTTCAGCACCTTCTCGGCGCTCCAGCCCCGATCGAGGAAGATCCGGGTGGCTTCGGCGACTTCGTCCTTCAATCCATTGTACAGATCGTCGTGTACCTGCTCGGTCAGTTCCGCGTCGTTCAGATCGCGCAGGTTGAACTCGCTCTGGTCTGTCATGCTGGTTCCCCATAAGACCTTGCGGTGGGAAGCGTAACGGAGAGGGGCGGGAAAGCTGGTGGAATTGCGACTGCCACGTGCCCATAGACGACATTCGGTCGATTGAGGACAGGCGTCATGATCACTGTCTCACATCGCCCGTGGAGCGACCGGCCGGTTCGGACCGTGGTGCGGAGGTGCGGGAGTCCTCCGGCGGGGCGGCGACGCTCGGCAGGCCCAGTGAACTGGTGGCGATCCGTGGCGCCGGCCCCTGCGGACCGGCGGCGATGAACCGGCTCTTGAGCTCGGTCGGAACCGACTCCCGGCGCCGTTTACGCCACAGGTTGAAGGCGCTGAGCAGGATCGTGAGCGAGGCGAGCGTCGCGAAGTAGGACCGCGGACCAAAGGTGGCGATGAGGCTTCCGAGCAGCACGGGGCTCACGGCGGCGCCCAGGCCATTCAGACGCAGCAGCGCGCCGCTCGCGGCGACCATCTGGGGCGGTTCCAGCTGATCGTTCACGTGTGACACGCCGAGCGAGTAGATCGTGAAGGCCATGACGCTGAACGCGGCGGTCAAGCCGAAGAAGACAACCGGGGGCAGGTGCGGAAACGCCGCCAGGACCGCTGCACAGGCTGCCGCGATGAAGCACACACCGGCGATCACCGTGCGCCGGTCCATGTGATCGGACAGTCGGCCGACCGGGTATTGGCCGAGGACGGCGGCGAGCACGCTCACTCCCATGAAGGAGGCGACCCGCGAGGTGCCGAGGCCGGAGAGGTGCGCGTAGACCGGCCCCATGGAATACACGCTCGAGGTCACCATGCCGGCGACCGTCACCGCCACGACCCCGAGCGGTGAGTCCCGATAGAGCTCCCGGTAGCTCACCTTGCGCGGCAAGGCGATCTGCGGTGCCTGCTGTGCGGCGATCAGGATCGGCACCATGGCGAGCGAGATGAATGCCCCGGCGAGCATGAAGGGCGTCGCCGTGCGCGGGTCGGCCGGAATCAGCAGGAACTGGGCGGCGCCGAGGCCGACATAGAGCACCACCATGTACAGGGCGAACAGCCGGCCGCGGGTTTCCCGCGTGGCGCATTCGTTGAGCCAGCTTTCGATCACGACATACAGGCCCGCGAAGCTCAGCCCCGAGACACCGCGCAGCACCGCCCAGGAGAGCGGATGCACGAAGATGCCCTGCACCAGGATGGCCGCCGAGGCGACCGCCGCCATGGCGGCAAACACCCGGATGTGCCCGACCCGCCGCACCAGATGCGGCGCCGCCGCCGTCCCGAACAGGTAGCCGACGTAGTAGCACGACATCACGATGCCGGTGACCGGCGCGGCAAACCCCTCGATCGTCGCCCGAAGGCTGATCTCGGTGCTCTGCAGGCCGGCGCCGAGCATGAGAACGCCTACGCCGAGCAGCAGCTGCCAGGTCGCCGAAATCGCACTCGAGGGGGGGCGAAGGTCGTGGCCTTCGTGCGGGGAACTCACGCTGGTGACTCGTCGCAGGCATGCGGCGCGGGAGTACGCCGCAACGGAACAGGCCAACGCTCGCTGCCGAGCAGGTCGGCCGCATGTTACCACGGCGTCGGGCCGGAATCGTACGCCGTGTTGCCCCGCCGCCCGGCATCCTGCCGTCCGGCGCTAGCAGAGCGGTTCGCGGCTGCGGTCGCTCATCAGATACAGCGCGCCGAACGACAGCAGCGCGCAGGCCACCAGGTAGCCGGCGCCGGCGAGCCTGCCCAAGGGACCGGTGAGCGCCGTGGCGATCAGCGGCGCGGTGCCGCCGCCGAAGCCGAGTCCGATGTTGAACGCCACCGAATAGCCGGACACCCGGTAGCGCGACGAGAACTGCTCGGCCAGCATGGCCGGCGCCGTGCCCTCGACGAGGAACAGCAGCCCGATCAGTCCACCCTGTGCCACGGCGAAACGCGCCACGGTGCCTCCGGCCATCCCGAACAGCGCGGCGGCGCTCACGCACACCAGGGCGAACACGATCAGCAGCAGCATGCGCCGCCGGATGAACCGGTCGGTCAGCCAGCCGGAGATCGGGATGAGTGCCAGCCCGAGCAACTGCAGCAGCGAGTTGATGCTCAACGCCGTGCCGGCGTCGATGCCGCCGAACCGGCTGGCGAAGGTCGGCAGGAAGACCAGGGTCAGATAGTTGAGCACACCGTAACCCCAGGTGAACACCGTCGCCAGGATCATCGTCCGCGGGGCCCCCTTCAGGGCTTGCTGCAACGGCAGTTCGTGCGGTGCCTCGTGGCTGCGATCCGGTTCGTAGCCGGCGCGGCCCAGGCGTCTGAGCAGCAGCCAGCACAGGCCGGCCACCAGGCCGCCGGCGAGGAACGGCAGTCGCCAGATCCAGGCGAAGCCGGCCTGCCGGTCCAGGGCAATGACGGTGGCGGCTGCGAGGGCGGAGGCGAGGATGTAACCGCCCTCCGAGCCGATGTTGGCGAAACTGCCGGCGAGCCCGCGCCAGCGCGGCGGCGCCGTCTCGATCAGGTAGGACACCGAGCCGGTGAATTCACCGCCGACCGACAGCCCCTGAAACAACCGCACGGCAATCAACAGAACCGGCGCCCACAGGCCGATCTGGCCGTAGGTCGGCAACAATCCGATCAGGGTGGTCGCCGTGCCCATCATCAGCACCGAGAGGATGAGCACCGCGCGCCGGCCCAGCCGATCGCCGATGTGGCCGAGCACCATCCCGCCGATCGGTCGCATGGCAAAGCCGATCGCGAAACCGGCGTAGGCGCCGAGCAGCGAGACGATCGGCCTGGAGGAGGGGAAGAAGTGCGCGCCGATCAGCGGCGCGAGAAATCCGTACAGTCCGAAGTCGTACCACTCGAGGACGTTGCCGATCATGCCCGCGCCGAGGCATTTGCCCGAGAGAGACTCGATGTGGTTGAGGGCGGCGACCGCGGCGGATTCGGCAGTTTCGTTCAAGAGCCCCCTCTCGCAGGCCGGATTGCCCTGCCATCGTGCGCCGATATCCTCAGCCCTGCAACGCGTTCGCGGCGGCCGCGGCCGCCGTCAGCGCCGCCAGCCGCGGTGTCGTGATGTACGAGTCTCCGGGCGCGCGGCCGCGCAGGCCGCCGTGTGTCGCCTTACGGCTCGTCGGCGCCGATTTCCGCGCGGCGGCGCGCCACATAGTCCTGGAGCGCTTCGCGGATCGATGCCTCCATGGGCGGTTCCTCGTATTCGGCGAGCGCCCGCTTCCAGATGCCGCTGGCCCGCTCGAGCGCATCCTGGCCGCCGTTCGACACCCAGCTCTCGTAGTTCTGCCAGCTCGACACCAGCGGTTGGTAGAAGGCGTGCCGGTAGCGCTCGATGGTGTGCGGCTCACCGAAGAAGTGGCCTCCGGGCCGCACACCGCGCACCGCCTCGAAGCCGAGCTCGGCTTCGTCGACCGTGATAGGCCTGAGCAGCTCGATCATCATCTGCAGCATTTCGACGTCGAGCACGAGCTTCTCGAACGAGGCGGTCAGACCGCCTTCCTGCCATCCGGCGGCGTGGTAGACCAGGTTCGAGCCGCCGAGAATCGCTCCCCACAGCGACATCTCGGTCTCGTAGACGCCCTGCGCGTCGGCGGCGTTGGACGCGCTCGCGTTCGAGGTCCGGTAGGGCAGGCCGTAGCGCCGGGCCAGCTGGCCGCTCGCGATGTTGGCCTTGGTGTGCTCGGGCGTGCCGAACGCGGGCGCCCCGGAGCGCAGATCGACGTTCGAGGTGAAGGCGCCATACATCACCGGAGCGCCGGGGCGCACCGCCTGCGCGAGAGCGACCCCGAACAGCGCTTCGGCGTTCTGCTGCGCGAGCGCCGCCGCGAGCGACACCGGCGCCATCGCGCCCATGAGGGTGAAAGGTGTGATCACCACCGGCTGACCATGGCTCGCCATGGTCATCAGGCCCTCGGCCATGGCCTCGTCGAAGCGCCGCGGGCTGTTGACCGAGATGATGGTGATCACCCCGGGACTGGCGGCCATCTGCTCGAGGGTCAGGCCGCGGGCAATGGCCATCATCCGGATGCCGTCGAGCGCCCGGCCGGAGCCGATGGCCGTGCAGTGGTAGACGCGGTCCGAATAGCGCAGGTTGGCAAGGTAGGTGTCGAGGTGACGCGAGTTCGCGGGCAGCTCCACCGGCGCGCACACCTGGTTGCCGATCAGATGAATGGCGTTGAAATACTGCGCGAGGCGGATGAAATCGCAGTAGTCGCGGAAGTTGCCGGGGCGGCGGCCGCGCTCGCGGTCGTGGACGTTCGGCGGGCCTGCGACCAGCCCGAAATTGACGTGGTTGCGTCCGAAGGTGAGCCTGCGCTCGGGGTTGCGTGGTGTCAGGGTGAACGATGCCGGCACGGTCGCGAGCGCCTGCGCGACCAGCGCGCGGTCGAGCCTGACCATCCCGGTCGCATCGTCGACCTGTGCGCCGGCGGCGCGCATCAGGCCGCGGGCCTGCGCGGAGCGCAACTCGATGCCGAGCTCCTCGAGGATCCGCATGGACGTGAGGTGTATGGCTTCGAGCTGCGCGGGCTCGAGCAGTTCCCACGGCGCGAACGGATTGCTGACCGTCTGCCACGCGGTCTGCGGCAGACGCCCGCCTGCGCTGCGGCGGGCCGCGGTGCCCGCGCGTCGTCGGTGTGTTTCCATCTCGGGCTGCGCCATGCCGGGGTCAGGATCCGACGCCACCCGGGCAGGTGTTTGCGCAAAACCGACGCAAGCGTACCTGTGCCCGACGGATCGCGCGGTTTCGCATCTGCCGGCGCCGCGCCGCAGACGCCTGCGCCGCGTCGCCCCGACGGACAGGCGTGCTCCGCAGAGCGGCACACACGTCGTGTAATGTGCGCAGGATGTCGGGTTTGCGAATTCGACGGACCGGCGCCGGGCAATACTGTCGCCGTGCCGCACCATCGGGAACGCCGCGCTCCATGACTGCCCCCGGCAACGTCGCTCGTACGCCCGATCCGGCATGCGTCATCGGCAAGGAACCGCCCATCGATGAGTCGACCGATCTGCTGGTGATCGGCGCCGGGCCCGCCGGCGTATCGGCGGCGCTCGGGGCCGCGCAGCGCGGCGCGCGGATCACCCTGGTGGATGAAAACCCGGTTCCCCTGAGCACGATGGGCGAGGATGTGCCGCTGCACTTCGGCGGACGCATGGCCGCGACCGTGGCCAATCGCAATGCGCTGATCGAGTCGATTCTCGAGGCGAACCCGGCGCTCGCCGAGGCCGTCGACGCCGGAGTCGACGTACGGCTCGGCACCGCGGCCTGGGGACTGTTTCCCCGGCGGGCCACGTGTCGGGGACTGAGCGGCCACGTGGCGGGGCTTCAGGACATCGAGCGGGCGTACCTGATGCGCTTCCGGGCGGTGATCGTCGCAGCCGGCCGGCGCGACATGGGGTTGGCTTTCGAGGGCTGGCAGTGTCCCGGAGTGATGGGCGCGAGCGCCGCCTACCGGCTCGCGCGGAGCTACCGGGCACTGGAGGCCCGCACGGCGGTGCTGCTCGGCGCCGGCACCGAGGCGTTGCAGATTGCCGAGGTGCTGCTCGATCACGGCGTGCGCATTGCCGCCGTCGTCGAGCAGGCCGAAGCGCCCGAAGGTCCCGCGCAGTCCCTGGCACGGCTGAGCGGCAGCGGCGCCCGTGTGTTGACCCGCCATGTGATCGAGCGGGCGGTCGGAGATGTCCGGGGCGTCACGGCCGTCAGCCTCGCGGCCGTCGACGAGCGCGGCTGTCGGACGGACGGGACGGCCGAAACGATCGATTGCGATACCGTCCTGCTCGGTGTGGCCGCGATCCCGGCGATCGAGCTGTTGGAAGCCGCTGGCTGTGCCGTGGGTTTCCGCGAGGACCGCGGCGGCCATGTGCCGCTGCTCGATGGTGCGCAGCGCACGTCTGTGCCCTGCGTGTATGCCGCCGGGGACTGCGCCGGGATATGGCGCTCGAAGACGCTCTCGGAAGCGACCGCACGCCTCGAGGGCGCGGTCGCCGCCCG
>JAKAFQ010000602.1 GCA_021817875.1 Pseudomonadota bacterium | reverse complement strand
GCCGAAACCCGGCAAGAGGCCGAAGATGCGCACCCGGTTCGGTCCCCGGCGCAACTGCATCCAGCCGATGACCTTGCGCTCCCACAGGGTCAGGAACGCGACGCACAGGATGACCACCACGGTGATGATCACGATCCACACCGTGGTACGGACAAGCGCGGGGAGCCCGCCCCACAGCATGCTCAATTCGGCGATTTGAGTGTGCATTCAGTAGGTCACCGCAGGTGTACGGCCCTCGCGCGTCTTCTGCAGCGAGGCAGCACGGCGCACGAGCGCATCGATCCGGTACATCGGAACGTCCACTACCGTTGCGGCGGCGCCTTCCGGGACCACCGCAAGCGCTCCGGCGTAGCCCGGCGCCGAGTAAGCGCTCGAGCCGCCGCACCGCCCGGCGATCTCGTCCCGGACGGCCTCGGACGACTGATAGTCGAAACCGTCGAGATCGAGCAGGGTTCCGAGTACCCGCAGGATCTTCCAGGCCGGACGCGCCTCGCCGAGCGGCACGGCCGCTCCGGTCTGGCTCTGCCACAGCCCCTCGAGATTGACGTAGGTGCCGGAGGTTTCCGCGAAGGTGCCCGCGGGCAGCAGCACGTGCGCCACCTCTCGCAGCACATCACTGGCAAACGGCGTGACCGCCACCACGAATTGCGCCTGCGCGAGCGTGCGCTGAGCATCGGCGCCCGCGGCGTCCAACCACGGTTCCGTGCCGAGCAGCAGGTAGGACTGCAGCGCACGCGAGAGCATCTCGGCCGCGGTGAGCCCCGGCGAGCCCGCCGCCCGCCCGCCGGCTTCGCGGTGCGGCACGGCACCGGCGAGATATGCGCCGGCGGCATTGGCCCCTTCGGCGAGGATCCCGAACGAGGCGCCGCTCACCTGTGCGATCGCGGCGCCGAGCGCACGCAGCTCCGCGAAGCGTGGATGGCGCAGCGCGAGCGCTCCGAGCCACACCGCGCGCTTCTCGCCCTGAGCGAGCGCTGCGGCCACCGCCCGGTGCTGCGCTCCGATCGTGACGGCCTGCACGGCCTGCGCGAGGTGGGCGGGGACGGGACGGGCGGCCGCTTGCGCCGCCGCGCCGAGGATGCCCGCGAGGTGGGCCACCAGGGCCGAGGGCGCCGCCTCGAGGTACTCGGCCACCGGGAAGTGATAGGGGAAAACCGCCGGATTGACCAGCGCCACCCTGGCCCCGAGCCCGGCCGCCTTGCGCACCCGGTGCGCCAGGACCGGCAGCTCGCGGCGCAGGTTCGAACCGACGATCAACAGCCCATGGAGCGAATCGATCTCGGCGATGCGCATCCCCAGGTTGGGAAACAGCGGATCCGCGCCCTGATCGCGGCAGTCGCTCTGGCGCAGCCGGCAGTCGATGTTACCCGAGCCGAGTCCGCGGGCGATGCGTGCGGCGAGGTACAGCTCCTCGAGCGTGCTCGAGGCACTCGCGAGCACCCCGAGCGAGGCGGCGCGCGCCCGCAGCGCCTCGGCGGTCCTGGCGAGGGCGGTTTCCCAGTCGGTTTCAACCCATTGCGCGCCCTCGCGGACCATCGGGCGGCTGATGCGATCGGGGCTGTATATGCCTTCGTAGCTGAACCGGTCGCGATCGGCGATCCATACCTCGTTGATCGCCTCGTTCTGGCGCGGCACCACGCGCATCACCCGGCCGCGCAGCACGTGGCCGAACAGGTTGCTGCCCGCTCCGTCGTGCGGCGAGACGAGCGGCACGGCGTTCATCTCCCAGGCCCGCGCCGTGAAGCGATACGGCTTGGAAACCAGCGCCCCGACCGGGCACAGGTCGATCACGTTGCCCGACAGCTCGTGGTCGACCGTGCTTTCGATGTAGCGGCGGACCTTCATCTGCTCTCCGCGGCCGACCATGCCGAGCTCCTGGATCCCGGCGATGTCCTCGGTAAAGCGGATGCAGCGGGTGCAGTGAATGCACCGCGTCATGTCGGTGGCGATCAGAGGACCGAGGTTCTCATCCGCAACCGAACGCTTGCGCTCGTGGAAGCGCGAATAGTCACGGCCAAAGCCGAGCGACAGGTCCTGCAGCTCGCACTCCCCGCCCTGGTCGCAGATCGGGCAGTCGAGCGGGTGATTGATCAGCAGGAACTCCATCACCGCGCGCTGCGCCCCGATCGCCTTCGGCGAGCGGGTGAAGATCTTCATGCCGTCCATCACCGGCGTGGCGCAGGCGGGCAGCGGCTTCGGCGCCTTTTCCACCTCGACCAGGCACATGCGGCAATTGGCCGCCACCGGCAGCTTCTCGTGATAACAGAAGCGCGGGATGTACTCGCCGTTGGCGTCGGTGACGCGGATGATCATCTCGCCCTTGCGGGCCTTGACGGGCTTGCCGTTGATCTCGATGTTGACGAATTCTTCAGCCATGTTACGCCGCCGCCGCTCCGAGCTGATCCTCGACCAGGCTGCGCCCGCCGTGATCGATCATGTATTCGAACTCGTGCCGGTAGTGCTTGAGGAAGCTCTGCACCGGCCATGCCGCCGCATCTCCGAGCGCACAGATGGTATGACCCTCGATGCGGTTGGCCACATCGAGCAGCAGAGTCAGTTCCTCGCGGCGCGCCTCGCCGGCGAGGATTCTGCGGACGATGCGGTTCATCCAGCCCGTGCCTTCGCGGCAGGGCGTGCACTGGCCGCAGGACTCGGCCATGTAGAACCGCGAGATGCGCTCCAGCACGCGCACCATGCAGGTGGTCTCGTCCATGACGATGACCGCCGCCGAGCCGATCGCCGAGCCCACGGCGCGCAGCGAGTCGTAGTCCATGTTGACCTTGAGCATCGTCTCGCCCGGCACCACCGGCACCGAGCTGCCTCCCGGGATCACCGCCTTCAGCTTTCTGCCGCCGCGCACTCCGCCGGCAAGCGCCAGCAGGTCCGCGAACGGCGTGCCGAGCGGCAGCTCGAAGTTGCCGGGCTTGGCGACGTGGCCGGATACGGAGAAAATCACCGTGCCGCCCGAATTGGCCGGCCCCAGCGAGGCGAACCACTGCGGCCCCTTGCGCAGAATGGTCGGCACCGACGCATAGCTCTGCGTGTTGTTGATCGTCGTCGGTTGCCCGTACAGCCCGAAGTTGGCGGGAAATGGCGGCTTGAAACGCGGCCGGCCCGGCTTGCCCTCCAGGGACTCCAGAAGCCCGGTCTCCTCGCCGCAGATGTAGGCACCTGCGCCGACGAAGGTGTGCAGATCGAAATCGACACCGCTGCCGCGGATGTTCTTGCCGAGCAGACCGGCCTGGTAGGCCTCC
>JAKAFQ010000042.1 GCA_021817875.1 Pseudomonadota bacterium | reverse complement strand
CAACGGCACATTGGAGGGCTGCTGTTTCGGTTACTGGGAGTGGCCGGATCAGATCACGGTGGCGGGCACCGATTTCTTTCTCGACACCGCCATGGTCTCGAAACGTTACCGGGGCCGCGGCATTGGCCGAGTCTCACTCGCCGGGGTGCTGCTGCTGGTGCGGCTCCTCGATTGCCATCGGGTGGGCATCGCGGCCTGGCGCCGGGGCCCGATCGGTAACCGGCTGGTCAAATTCTACCGTGGCTTCGGCTTTGAGAAGCTCGAGAGCGGCCGCAGTCCCCATGCGCTGATGGCGCTCGACCTGGATCGGGCGCCCGTCGAACAGTGGCGAAGAACCCTGGGTCTGATCCCGGAAGAGCCCGCCGGCCTGACTGCCCCGATTGGCCGCGGAACACGGACGGGGCGGATCTGGCCCCGAGAAGACGAGCGCGCTCTGGTCGGCAGGCTGTACCTCGCCGTCGGGCTCTCCGAGGCGCTGTGCCTGGTGACGCCATTCCAGTTCGCGTATCTGTACCTGGTCATGGAGCGGCCGGAGTGGGCCGTGCTGCCCATGATCGTCGCGACGGCCGCGGCGCTGCTGAGCGGTATTCCGGCGGGGGCGATTGCCGATCGCTGGAGCCGCAAGTGGGTGGTGCTGGGAGGGGCCAGCGCGAGCGCGGCGGGCATGGCGGCCGTACCGTTCGCGGTGGTGACCTCTGGACGATCGCAGGTGGTGCTCGCCTGCGCCGCGTTTGCGCTGGTCGGCGTGGGGGAGACGCTGATGGGCGCGGCCTCCGAAGCCTGGGTGGTCGACAATCTGCACGTTGCCGGCCGCCGTGATCTCATCGATGTCTTCTATGCCCGTGTCCGATCCATCGGCGCCCTGGGAGCGGCCTTCGCGGCGGCCGCGGCATTGATCCTGCTGCTCACCTCCACGGTCGACCGTGCTCTTCTCAACATTCTGTGGTTCGTGGCCGCCGGCGGGTTTCTGCTCTCGGCAGCGCTCGCCGCGACCGTTGCGGAGCAGCGGATGCCGCGCGAGGCCGGCTCGGAGGAGGCGCGTCTCTGGCTGCGGCTGCGGGCAACCGTGGCAGCCCTGACCGCCCGCCCGGCGCTGCTCTTTACGGCCATCGCCATCGTGCTCGCCAGTCTGTCCGGAGTGGTTTCGGATGACGCGTTCGTCGTATCGCTCATCACCAAGGGCCTGGATGCGAGAATGCTCGCGCCCCTGAACATCGCCGATCACCTGATCGGCATCGTCGGTCCCCTGATCGCGGTGAGGCTCGCGCGGATTCTGGGCTCGACACGCCTGCTGGCGCTGTTTCTCGGGCTCGAGGCACTCGCGGTCACCGTCCTTTTCGGGAACCGCAGCCTGGTCATCCTGCTTGCGCTGTACGTCCTGCTCGATTTCCTGGACGACATCTGGGACCCCATCGCGCTGACACGCCTGCAGCTGCTCATGCCCTCGTCACACCGCGCCACCATCATGGCCGTCGTCCAGGAGTTCAGCGCGTTGGCGCAGCTGCTGGCGCTCGGCGTGTTCGCACTGCTGCTCGGGCAGCACAGCGAAGCGCTCGAGGCGGCGACGCCGAACCTGGTCGAGGCTTTCTCCGGCCACGCGCCAGCGCCGCCGCATCTGCCGGCGGTGTTCCTCGGGCTGCCCGCGCCGGAACTCGCCATTGTGTTATTCATCGGGTTCGGACTGCTGGCGCTGCCGTTCATCATCGCGGCCCGGCGGGCTGAACGCCGAGCCGGGCAGCGCCAGGGCTGAGCGGCGAGCAAGCGGCGCGTCCTCGAGGTCAGTCCCGCAGCAGCTCCTTCAGCAGCGACAGCATCTCGTCAGCCTGGATGGGCTTGCTGGCCATGCGGGTATGCGCATCCAGAGCCAGTCCGCGCATCACCTGCGAGGTGTCCCCGGTCACGATGATCGCGCTTACGCTCCGTCCGAGCGTGCTGCGCACCGCCGTGATCGCATCGAGACCACTCTCGCCATCGGCCAGGTGCAGGTCAGACACGACCACATCGACATCCGGGCTTTCAGCCGCTCGCGCGAGCGCCTCGGCCACGCAGGCCGCGCTGCTCACACGGTAACCGCAGCTTTTGAGGAACAGCCGGGTGGCGCTGCGGACGGCAGCGTCGTCTTCGACGAGGAGTATGTGCGACAGCGATTCGGGCGAAGCCTCCGGCCGGTGCCCGGGGTCGTCGTGGGCCACGGCTTGAGCAACCGGCGTTCCAGCCGGTAGCGCGATCGAGAACGTGGAACCGACGCCTATGGTGGAGCTGACATCGAGGCGCAGCTGCAGCAATTGCACGATCCGCTGCACGATGCTCAGGCCGAGTCCGTAACCGTTGCGCGATTCATTGCTGCGCACGCCCACCTGATAGAACTCGTCATAGATATAGGCGAGCTGGTCGGAGGGGATGCCCATGCCGGTGTCGCTGACGTCGATGCGAACCGCGTCGGCGTCTCTCCGGCAGGCAAGGCGCACCGAGCCGCTGTGCGTATACTTCAGCGCATTGGACAGCAGGTTGCGCAGAACCTGAGCCACCAGTGAAATGTCGGACAACACCGTTTCAGTGGCCGGCTCGACCTGTAGCGCAATGCCCCGGGTCCGGGCAAGTTGTTCGAATTCCTGCCGCAGCTGCTGGAAAAGCGGGCCCAGCGCGAAGCTTTCGATGACCGGTCGGATGGCGCCCGATTCGAGCTTGCTGATGTCGAGCAGGGCATTGACCAGCCGTCCCATCGTGTCGATGGCAACGCTCTGCTCGGCGATCGTTGCCTGTGCGTCGGTACCGGTGACCTGCAGGCGCAACGTGGCGTTCAGCAGCGCGAGCGCCTGCAGGGGCTGGCGCAGATCATGGCTGGCGGTGGCGAGAATGCGGCTCTTGGCGCGATTGGCGTGCTCCGCCTCGGCACGCGCGGCGCGCAATTCGCCTTCGATGCGGGTGTGAGCGCTCATGTCACGGATCGCGGCGACCACCAGCGGTTCCGGTTCGCAGTGTGCCGGGCTGAGGCTGATCTCTACCGGAAACTCCGTGCCGTCCCGGTGCCGTGCGAACAGCTCGAGCCCGGTTCCCATCGGCCGTGGCTGCGGGTCGGCCATGTACCGTCTACGCTGTCCGGCATGGTCGTTCCGGTAGCGCTCCGGCAAAAGTGTGTCCACATTGCGCCCGACCAGGTCATCCCCGTAGCCGAAGAGCTTCTCCGTGCGCGAGTTCGCGAACAGGATCGTCCCTGACCGGTTGACGATGATCTTGGCATCGGGCGCCGACTCGAGCACGCCGCGAATCAGCTCGGGTGGCAGCGGCTGAAGGTGCGAGACATCACTCATGGAGGAGGCACACGACGGTCGATGACATATGTTAACACGGGCAGTGCGGTGCATCCATCATCGGCAACAATCAACCTCCGGCAACGGTGGTCGTTTCAACAGTGTTCCACGTTCGGATCACCGGTCTGCGGAGTGGCCTCTGCCGAGGGCGGCCAAAATTCCCGGAGCGGTGCCCTGGCGGTTGATGCGCGCAGTGACCGTCGGGGACATCAGTCCGAAATGGTGACAAAAGTCATGCTGCCCGCCTGCTGCGCGGGACCCCGGGCTGGCGGACGGTTCGGGCGCTCAGCGGTGCGGCCATGCGAGTCTGCAGTGCGACGCTACCTCTTCGAGGCACGCTGCAACGCACGGCGAATCGCCTCGATCACCCGCGCGGTGTTGAACGGCTTGGCGATGATGCCATTGGCCTTGTCGGCAATCGCCTGGCGCATGTTCTCTTCGGTGGTCTCGGCGGTGACCATCAGCACGATCGTCTCGGCGCTCACCGCGCGGATCCGGCTCAGAATCTCCAGACCGTTCATGTCCGGCATGTCGATGTCGAGACACACGATCTGCGGCCGGTGCGTGCGGAAGGCGACGAGTGCCCGCTCGCCGCTGGCAGTTTCGGCCACCACGTCGAGGCCGGCAACCCGCAGCAGGGCACGCAGCAGCCCGCGCACGATCTCGTCATCGTCGACGATGAGCACCGTCTCGCCGGCAAACGATTGATTCAGTTCTGGCACCATGCGTGTGGTCCGTGTCTCTCAAGAAACGTCATCGGCTGCCGCTCACTGTACCTGGAAGCCGGCGCTGCGGATCATCGGCGGATATTTGACATATTATCATTGACTCGGCCGATGTCGGAAGTTTCGCTCTCCCAGCAGGAACTCATCGAGCACCTTCGGCGGGAGCTCGAAAAGGAGCGTGGCGCGCGCCGCGAGGCGCAGGCGGTGATCGACGCGGTGCTGCAGGCGACGAGCGAAGACCTGCATCAGAAGAATCGGGATCTCTCGCGGCTCAATGGGGAAATCGACGCCCGTGTGCGCGCTCGGACCGCGGATCTCGCCCACGCGATGTCCCGGGCCGAGCGTTCGGATGCGGCCAAGAGCGAATTTCTCGCGCGCGTGAGCCACGAGATCCGCACGCCCATGAATGGCGTGCTGGGCCTGCTCGAGGTGGTGCGCGCCGGGAAGCTCGAGCCCGAGCAGGCGCGCTGCCTGCGGATGGCGCATGAAAGCGCCCGCTCGCTGCTGCGCATGATCGACGATCTTCTCGATGTGTCGAAAATCGAGGCGGGCATGCTCGCCCTGGAGGAGCTGGATTTCGAGCTGCGACCGGTGTTGCATCGATTGCGCGAGCTGTGGTCGGCGGAGGCGCGCCGCCGCGGGCTCGCGCTCGAGCTGCTGATATCGGACGAGGTGCCTGCCTGTGTCACCGGCGATCCGACCCGTCTGATGCAGATTCTCGCCAACTTGGTGAGCAATGCCCTCAAATTCACGCGGCATGGCTCGGTTCGCATACGCGTCGAGTACTGTGCGCCGCGCAGGCCCGGTGAAGGGGGTCCATCGGAGACGCTGGTGCGCTTCATCGTGGAAGACACCGGGATGGGCATTTCCGCAGCGGCGCAACGCGAGCTGTTTGCGCCCTTCGTTCAAGGCGATCGGTCGATCAGTCGGCGTTTCGGCGGGTCCGGACTCGGCCTCGCGATCTGCAAGCAGCTGGTGACGATGATGGGCGGAGAGATTGCCCTCGAGAGCGCCCCCGGTGCGGGCGCCCGCTTCTCGTTCACGCTGCCTTTTCTCGTTGCGCACGCTCCGACGGCGGGCTGGCGGGCGCCGGCGGATCAGGGTCCGCAAGCGGCGGCGCGGTACTGCGGCAGCGTGCTCGTGGTGGATGACAGCGAGGTAAACCGGGAAGTCGCCGCGGCGATCCTGGCGAGCTGGGGCTGCGCGGCGCGGGTGGCGGCGGACGGGGAAACTGCGCTGGAATCGATCCGGCAGTTTCGACCGGATATCGTGCTCATGGACTGTCACATGCCGCACCGGGATGGAGTGGCGGTCACGTGCGAGATCCGCGCGTGGGAGAGCCGGAGCGGCGCCAGGGCGAGGATCCCGGTGATCGGCGTTTCAGCGGCGCTGTTGCGCGAAGAGCAGGTCCGGTGCCGCAAGGCCGGGATGGACGGCTTTCTCGACAAGCCGTTGAGTCTGAGATCGGTGGGCGAGATGCTAGAGCGCTGGCTGCCTGCGGTCGCTCATCCGCCGCGTCGTGCGGTCAGGCCGGTTGCGCGGCGCTCACGGGCGCCGCGCCGGGAAGGCGCGGCGCAGCGATGCGTCCGGCTGTTTGATCATGCGCAGCTGCAGGAGATGCGGACCGCCCTTGGCGAGGGGTTTGCGTCCCTTGCGGCGCGCTTCGAGGTGCTGGCGCGCGAACAGATCGGTGAGATGCGCAGCGCCATCGTCCGGCAGGATGCGCCGGCCTTGCGGCGCATCGCGCACAAGCTCAAGGGCGCCTCGAGCACCCTTGGGGCGAGGCGGCTCGCCGCGATGTGCGCGCGGCTGCACCGCCTGGCGTGCAGCGGCTCGTTCTCGACGGCGGCGCGGCTCGCGGCGCATCTGGAGACGGAACTGGTCAACGCCGGTGCGATCCTGCGGGCCGCGAACGCGGCTCAGAATCCGGACGGAACCGCCGGTTGACGGCTGGTTACGACTCGAGGAACAGCCGATGCAGTCGGCGTGATTCGTCATGCGCCAGCGCCCGGAGGACCTCATCGAGCGGCTCCGGTCGTCCATACGCGAAACCCTGCGCGTAGTCGACACCGAGCCGGCGCACCACCTTGGCGATCGTCTCGGTCTCGACAAACTCGGCCACCGTGTCGAGCGCGAGGCCGCGGGCCAGCTCGACGATGCCGCGAACCGTCGCCTGTGAGCGTGGATTGGTTTCGATGTCGCGAACGAATGAACCGTCTATTTTGACGCGCGCGATCGGCAGCGCCTGCAGGTAGGTGAGGGAATTGGCGCCGGTTCCAAAGTCATCGAGCGCGAAGCGGCAGCCGAATGTCTCCAGGCGCCGGATCATTTCGTTGGCGCGCGCGAGACTTGCCATCGCTGCCTGTTCGGTGATTTCAAGCGACAGACTTCCGGGAGGCAGGTTCGCCGCTTTGAGATCCTCGAGCAGCTGCCGCGTGTATTCATCGCTGCCCACCGACTGTCCGGACACGTTGATCGACAGCGTGATGCCGCGCGATTTGAGCATGCTGCGGTACGGTGCGAGCGCCTTCAGGGTGCGCTGGGCGACCCAGCGGTCGACGGAGGGCAGCAGCTGGTACCGCTCGGCGGCACTGATGAGCGTGGCCGGCGTCACGACTCCTCCCTCCTGGTCGCGCAGGCGCAGCAGTATCTCGTAGCCGCCGGGCAGGCTGGGTTTCTGCAGCGGTACGATCCGCTGTGCGTAGAGCATCAGGCGGTCGGATTTGAACGCCGAGCGCAGCTGACCGACCGCCACGACGTCATCGTGCCGGCGCATCATGCTGCTGTCCTCGCAGGCGTAGAGCTCGATGCGGTTTCGGCCGCGTTTCTTGGCGGTCTGGCAGGCGAGCTCCGCGGCTGCGATCGCCCGGGCCAGTCCCTGGGGCATGCTCACCAGGGCGGCGATCCCGCAGCTCACCGATATGTCGATCGGACTCTGAGTCGGTCCGAACACAAGATGCTGGATGGCCGCCTGCAGACGCTCGGCGGTGGCGACCGCTTCCCGGGTGCCGGATTCGCCGAGGATCACGACGAAGCGATCGGCGGAGATGCGCGCAGCGAGCGCGCCTTCGGGCAACTGGGGAGGGACCAGCAGGTCCGCGATTCGCACGATCAGCTCATTACCCAGCTCGAATCCATGCAGCTCGTTGACCACGTGCATGTGGTCGATGTCGATGTAGATGACGCTGCGCTCGGCGGCCTCGACGGTGTGCTCCAGTCGGCCGTACATCTGTTCGAGGCCATCCCGCGTGTACAGTCCGGTCATCAGGTCGAACTGCGCTTCGACGAACGCCGCGGCCTGCCGGCCGAGATGTCGGGCGAGAAAGGCCTGGCGGTTCCGATAGTCATGGGTTTCGGGCGGGTTGAAGAACGCCAGCAGACCGATGACCCGGTCCGGTTCGCGCACGATCGGTACGGACAGAATCTTGCAGCGTGCGATCCTGTCTCCGGTCCGGCCGGCACTGTTCATCACCAGAGGCCGCCGTTGCCGCTGCGCCCAGGTGAGCAGACTCGGGCTCGTCTGCGTCCACGCCTGCCGAAGAGCGGTGCTGGAGCGGGTCGCGGTCATGTGCTCGATGCACAGGTGCTTGTCGGGCACGTACAGGACGCCGAATGCGCTGTGCAGCCGTTGCGTGGCGGCACTCAGCAGCTGCTCGAGTATCCGCTGCTCATCCGGGCCGCCGCGCAGCTCGCCGGTGACTTTGAACAGCCATTCGAGCTCGGCGGTCCGCTCGGTGAGCGTCTGCAGTTTCTTCGGTTCCGGCTGGCGGGCCGCGAGTTCACGGTGCAGGCTGTCGAGCACCGGCTTGAGTGTCTGGGCCAGCGCCGCGGCGAGGCGGGCCGTCGGCGCCTCCGCGCCTCGTGCCGGCTGCTCGATGCAGAATACGCCGAGCAGTTCGCCCTCCGTGGTCTCGAGCGGCAGAGCCGTCACCCACCGCCCACTGCCCTGACGGATCAGGGTGGGTTGCCGGCCCCCGCGCTCCCGGTCCGCCCAGCCGAGGCGTCGCAAGGGCGGCAGCAAATCGGCGGACCAGGCGGGCCGTGTCTCGTCGAGGCAGTCGAGGGCGCCATCGAACAGGCACGCTTCGGTGAGCGCTCCGAGCAATGCCTGCGCCAATTGCACATAAGACTCGAACATCGGGTCGGCGGATTCGGCCGACCGGAGACGCGTATTCAAATGGAGCTGCCGTGTGGTTCTGACGTGGCCCGGAGGTACGGTGCGGGTGGACGGCGATCGCGCCATCCTGCGCTGTATCGGCGTTACGCCGACGCACCGGATAGGCACCCCGGCGTACGCCTTCATTCCGAGAACCCCGTCACACTTTTGCCGGAAGTATTCCGCGCCTTGCCGCGCCGTCCCGGCGCACGCACGGGATCGTCTGGCCGTTGGGGGCGGCAGCGGACCTGCGTCACCGTAGAGCAGGCTCGCTCATGGCAAGCAGGGCCCGTTCAGCCGCGTTGCCCGCGCGCCATCTGATGCGCGCAGTCCGCGATGATGGTCCGCAGCTGACGAAGTCCATCCGTGAGGGCCGCAGGACCCGGCTGCAGGATGTCGCAGGACTTGATCTCGAACAGTCTGCGATCCCGCAGTGCGGGGATGGAGGCCCAGCCGGGGCGCTCGAGCACATGGGCGGGATTGAATTTCTTTCCGCACCAGGAGGCGATCAGCACCTCCGGAGCGCGCCGCACGACTTCGGACGGATCGGCGATGATGCGCTGCTGCGCGCCGGGCTGGACGGACAGCTCCGGAAAACAGTCCTCGCCCCCGGCGATGGTGATCAGTTCGGCGGTCCAGCGGATGCCACTGATCAGCGGCTGGTCCCATTCCTCAAAATAGACACGCGGGTGGCAGGGCAGACGCGATGCCGCGCGTCGTGCATTTTCGATTCCGCTGCGCAGCTGACCGACGAGCGCCTGGGCGCGCCGCGGCAGCCCGATCATCCGTCCGAGCATGCCGATGAATTCGAGGATTTCCTCGACGCTGCGCTGATTGAAAATGTGCACTTCGATCCCGGCGCGGATCAGCTCGGTGGCGATGCCCGCCTGCAGATCGGAGAAGCCGAGCACGAGGTCGGGTTTGAGCGCGACGATGCGCTCGATTTTTGCGCTCGTGAATCCGCAGACCCTGGGCTTTTCACGGCGGGCCTGCGCGGGGCGCACGGTAAAACCCGAGATTCCGACGATGCGCTGCTGTTCTCCGAGCCGGTACAGCGTCTCAGTGGTCTCCTCGGTCAGGCAGACGATGCGTCGCGGTCCGCTCTGACCGGGCGCGCTCATGCTGCGTCCTCCGGCCGATACCTCCCGCCGTGTACGTCAGGCCGGTTGCGGTACCGGTGCCGACGGGTCAGGGAGGGACGCGGCGTTCGGCCGGGCCTCGCGGTGCCGGCGCCGCGGAGTGAGCCCGGACCCGTGCCCTGAGCCCAGCGTCGTAGTGAAGCTCCTGGCCGGATCGTGGCCGTGTCCGAAGCCCCGGACCGGGGGGCAGCGGCTCTCATGGCAGAAACAGCGCCGCGGCGGCTCGGGGATTCGACGGCAGGTAGAAATGAAGGTAGCTCGCGGTCAGGGCGCCTTGACGGAACAGCGCTTCGCCGACCCCTCCCTGCTGGGTGCGGGCGTGCCGATCCGGGCGCACCGCCGTATGCAGGCGCGAATGATGGAAGCTGTGCCCGCGCAGCTCACCCTGCGCCAGCTCGATGCTCTGGAGCGCGAGCGCCTGCAGTCTCGGTTGCATCGCCGTCTCGCCGGGCAATACTCCGGCCAGCGTGTGGCTCCGGCCCTGCAGGTCCACGAGCCGCTCGAACAGCAGCATCATGCCGCCGCATTCGGCCAACACGGGTTTGCCGGCCCCGACGTGACGGCGCAGCGCCTCGTGCAGCGCCCGGTTGGCGCTCAGCCGCTCGGCATGCAGCTCCGGATAGCCGCCGGGCAGGTAGAGAGCATCGGCGGGCGGGATGTCCGCGTCGTGCAACGGCGAGAAACCGCTGAGGGTTGCGCCCATGGCCCGCAGCAGATCGAGGTTGGCCGGATACACGAAAGAGAACGCCGCGTCCTGCGCCACGGCGATGCGCACGCCGGCGAGCAGCGGCGGCGGCTCGAGGGCGGGATCGGCGTCGAACCTCACCTGCGGAATCGCATCGAGCCGCACGCCTGCCGCGAGCGCCTGCGCCGCGTGGTCGAGCCGTTCATCGAGATCAGCGATCTCCGCGGCCTGTACCAGCCCCAGGTGGCGATCAGGAATTTCGAGCGCTCGATCTGCGCGCAGCGCCCCCAGAAAGGCGATGCCTGCGGCCGGTCCGGCCAGACTCTCGGCGAGCAGGGCGGCGTGCCGGTCACCCGCCACACGATTCGCCACGACGCCGTGAATCGTCAGCCCGGGACAATAGGCGCTGAGCCCGAGCGCGAGCGCCCCGAAGGTCTGTGCCATGGCGCTGCCGTCGATGACCAGCACCAGCGGCAGGCCGAATTCTCGGGCGAGCGCGGCGCTCGAGGGAGTGCCGTCGTAGAGTCCCATCACCCCTTCGACCAGCACCAGATCGGTTTCCCGGGCGGCCTGGTAGAGGAGATGACGGCAGTGCGCGAGCCCTCCCATCCATAGATCGAGCTGGTAGACGGGCTGGCCCGACGCTCGCGCGAGAATCATCGGATCGATGAAGTCAGGGCCGACCTTGAACACGCGCACCCGTCTGCCGTGGGCCCTGGCATGGCGGGCGAGCGCCGCCGTCACGGTGGTCTTGCCCTGACCGGAGGCCGCGGCGCTGATGAGCACCGCCGCCGCCTGCGTGCTCAGCATGGCGCCCGGCTCCAGGCCTCGGGAGTCTGCCCGCCCGGCGCGGCGACCGCCGCGTGCGTCACCGTGCACATCGGCGTGATCCTGACGGTCCGTTCGGGCATCTTTTCAGGGTCGGCCGGTTCCGACACCACGACCGACTGCCGCGCGGCCGCTTGCGACCAGGCACCCGTATCCTCCCCTGTCACGGCGTGTCAACGTGTGAGCCGATGCGCCGACGCCGCAGTCCGGCGTGTGAGCAAGAGGTGCCCGGTTGCCGCAAAGCCGACATACCCGGCGGAAACGGCCAGGAAGACACCGTACCAGCCGAGGAAATTGGACCACCATCCCGAGACGCTCGGGGATGCGATGCGAGCGCCGAGCCAGTAGAAGCTTCCCTGAGTCAGCAGGAAGCACACGGTGACCGACAGCGCGAGACTGATCGCGAGCCTGCCAAGGTCGCGCGGGACCCGCTGGTACCGGCGGCGCAGCCATGCCCCGCCGAGCCAGAGCACCGCATAGGCGGGGACGATGAACCAGTAGGCCGCCGTCAGACAGTAGTTGCTGAGCCCGTGGCGGATCGCCGCAAAGTCGATCGCAACCGCCTCGAACAGCAGCGCCGCCAATGCCCAGCGCCACTCGCCGGCAAGGTAGAAGCCCGCGAGGAAGAACACCGCCCACGACGCGTCGGGCGGCGCCCAGGCCGTGCCGCTGTGGCCGCCGAAGCGCGTGGCGGCCATCGTCAGGGCGAGCAGCGCGAAAGCGAGATAACGGGACGACTTGGGATCGAGCATGAGGGACTCCTGCCGTTGCCGAACGCACACCACGTACGATGCGATTGACCGCGGACGACAGGCGAGGGGTCCGAACAGAAGGTTGCGATACGCAGTGCGACCGGGGTATCGCAGACGGTCTGACATCGCCCAACGCGAGTCGCCAGTATCAGGTCTCCGGCCGGTCTCCGGGCTCACGAGTGGACCTGTCGTCCTGCGGAGCGCCCCTTCCCGTGCCCGACCGGCACAGTGGCTGTTCGCGCTCTGCGGCTCGCTTACCGTTGCGTGGGCAGCGCCGGCATTGCATTCAGCGGCTGAATGCGCACCGGCTTCCCGTTTCACCCGGGGATCGGATTTCCCGCGGGCACCCGAGACGGACCGCAGTGTACGCGCGCGGGTCGGGCCATGCAAATGCTCGGGCCGTTCGCGGCGGCCGGCCTCGGCGTCCCGTTGATCTGCCGCGGATGTTGCCCGGGCTGCGTACGGCGTCCGTTGGCGCGGCTAGAGCAGCCAGATCGCCGCGCAGTAGACCGATACGAGCAGCACGCTCTCGGGACGCCAGGGACCGATCGAACGGCCGCGCGGCGTCAGAATGCGCAGCAAACCGAGCGCGATGGCGGTGATCGCCAGGAATGCGGCGAGGAGCGTCTCGGGCGCGGCCTGATGCAACACCGGACCGGTGGGGGAGGCGAGATCCATCGGCAGAATGATGCACAGGTTAAAGGCATTGCTGCCGAAAATGTTGGCGACGGCGAGATCCACGGCACCGAGGCGTACCGCGGCGACGGTGGCAACACCTTCGGGAAGCGAGGTGGACAGTCCAACGAGAAATGTTCCCACGAATGTCTCATCGAGGCCGCTGGTGCGCGCGAGCGCCTTGGCGCTCAATACCAGCAGCGCAGAGACGAGCGCGAGCGCCGCCGTGGCGAGCGCGAAGCCGGTGAGGCCCCTGCGCAGCACGGTGCGGCCCGTCGACCCGAGCGACAGCTGCTCAGGAGGCGCCGCCTCGGGCTGCTCGGCACGCACGGCGCGCATGCCGATCAGAAAACACAGCACGATGAGCAGCGTTGCGGTGCCGACGCGCCCGACCCGTCCCCAGCCGTGAGAGGCGATGGCCGCACCGGCCAGCGCGGTGAGGATGATGGCGAGGGCCCCGATCATGATGTGGTCGCGCCGGATATGGTCGAGCAGGCGCCGGCGCGCATACAGCAGGTCGAGCAGCGCCAGAAACAACATGTTCGACAGCGACGATCCCATGATGTCGCCGATGCCGAGGTTCGGCGCACGCAGCGCGCTCGCGTACACATCGGTCACCAGTTCCGGCAGCGACGTGCTGGCCGAGAGCAGCAGCACACCGATCCACAGGTGGCCGAGGCCGCTTGCGCCCGCGATCGCATCGGCATGGCGGGTGAGCCGCGAGCCGCTGAGAAAGACCATGACGGCGGCGGTCACGAATATCACCACGGGCAACGCGATGCCGTAACCGCTCAGCCAGGTCATCAGCGCCGCGTTCATCGGGGCGCCTGGACCGAAGGGCCCGCCCGGTCCGGCTCGGCGCGCCGCCGCAGCCATTTCTCGAGCTCGACGGCCATGAGAATCACCAGCGCCGCGCCCACGCACAGGCCGAGCTGCGCGGCGCTGAGCGCCACGGTTGCGAACAGCGGACGCAGCGCCGGCGCATAGACGACGAGCAGTTGCAGCGCGACTGCCGTCAGCACCGCGAGCAGCAGCGGCACATTGCCCAGGAGCTTGAGGCGGAATATCGAGACGTGTTCGGAGCGAATGGCGAGCACGTGTCCGAGTTGTGTGAAGCACAGCGCGGTGAATGCCGAGGTGCGCCAGGCATCGGAACCCGCATGCCGCTCCACGGCCTCGATCGCCAGGATCAGTGCGGCCATCAGTATGCCGAACACGAAGGCGTGGGTGCCGAGACCGCGCGCAAACAGGCTGTCCGAGGGGGGGCGCGGCGGCCGGCTCATCAGGTCCGGCTCGGCGGGCTCGGACGTCAGGGCGATGCCGGGCAGGCTGTCGGTCACCAGATTGATCCACAGGATCTGCAGCGGCAGCAACGGTACCGGCAGTCCCAGAAACGGCGCGAGGAAGATCGCCCAGACCTCGCCGGAGTTCGTCGTGAGGATGTAGCG
>JAKAFQ010000041.1 GCA_021817875.1 Pseudomonadota bacterium | reverse complement strand
CCAGGAGATGCTCGCCCTCCAGCGCCGCGAGATGGCGTACTCGCTTTTGAGGCTCAAGAAGGGCGGTTACAAGTTCTCCCCCGCCGAGGTCGATTACGAGGAGGAAGTCGACGTCCTGATGAACGTCGAGTCGATCCTGATGGAAGGATCGCGCCAGATCGACGAATGGCCCGAGGTTCTCCGCAAGATTCCCTCCGACAACCGCATCTACAAGCGAAGGCCCGACGCTGCGCCGCAACGGGCGCCGGTGCCCGATTCTCCGGCGCGTGATGTCGCCCTCGGACGTCTCGCCTGGGTGCGGGCCGCGGTCCAGGGCGGGCTCAGGCCGGGTGGTCAGTTGCTCTGTCAGTGCGAGGAGGTCACCTCCGACGACATTCTCTCGCTGCGTCCGCCCCGCTATCTCGGCTGGCTCGAACACGGCGCTCGGTGCACCTCCTCCGGGCTGGCGACGCTCGGCGGAGCCGTGCCGGATCCCGATGCTGTCAAGCGGCTCACCCGCGCCGGCATGGGCGTCTGCCAGGGGCGGCGCTGTCGTGAGCAGATCGCCGCGCTGCTGGCGCTCGCCTCGGGAATCTCCCTGGCGCGGATTCCGCTCGCGACGTACCGGCCGCCGGTCCGGCCCGTGCGGCTCGGTCAGTTGGCCGATCTGCCCGAGTCGCCCGCGATGGCCGAGCACTGGCAAAGCTGGTTCGGCATCGCCTCACAGTGGCTGCCGTTCTGGCGCGTGCCGGCCGGGTATACGGCGGTCACGGGTCGCCTCGACGAACCGGTGGGCGGGGAATGAGTTCGCCACGAGGCGAGGGTGCCGCGGTCATCGTGGTCGGCGGAGGCGTGAGCGGTCTGAGCGCGGCGTGGTGGCTTGCCCGCGATGGCGTCGACGTGCTGGTCATCGAGGCGGCCGCGGTAGGCCAGGGCGCGTCGGGCCGCAATGGAGGCGGCTGTTCCCACCACCACAGTCCGCTGTTCCGCGAAGAGCAGCGGCTGTGGCCGATGATGGACGAGTT
Source organism: Pseudomonadota bacterium (assembly GCA_021817875.1). The sequence continues at coordinate 12,728 of JAKAFQ010000041.1, read as the reverse complement.
GCTCGGCTACCCGACGGAATTCCGGGCCGGACGCATTCGCATCGCACTCGATGAGCGGCAGTTCCGGCTGTATCGACACGCGCTCGAGAACGGCGCGCACCAGGGGTTTCGCTCCGATGTGTTGGATTCACGGCAGGTCCGCGAACGGGTGCCGCTCGCGGCCGAGGAAGTCCATGGCGGGTATCTCCACCATTTCGGCGGTCACGCCAATCCGCACCGCACGGTCCAGGCCTATGCCTGGGCGCTGCAGGACCTCGGTGGGCGGCTCCTGCAGCACACGCCGGTCGTGGGTTTCGACACGCTCGGCGAGCGGGTGCTCGGAGTAAGAACCACCCGCGGCGCTTTCGGCTGCGAGCACCTCGTCATCGCCGCCGGGCCGGCGACCGCGGCGCTCGCCGCGCGCCTCGCTATCCGCGTGCCGCTGATGAGCGCGCGGGCCGAGATGATCGTGACCGAGCCGCTGCCTCTGATGCCCATCGGAGGCGTCGATGGCAACGGCCTGTACGGCCGCCAGACGCTGCGTGGCAACCTCGCCTATGGCGGTGGCCCTCACGAATGGGTTGAGTTCGAGGATATGGAAGGCGCGCGCGCTCATTCCACGGTGGTGCAAGGCAGCATTGCGCGGCGCCTGCGCGCGCTGTTTCCCAAGGCTGCACACGCGCGCGTGATCCGCAGCTGGGCCGGATTCATCGAAAACACGCCTGACGGCCGTCCGATCATCGATCGTCCCGCGGGCGTTGCCAACCTGACGATCGCAACGCTCTCGAGCGTCGGGTTCGGGCTGTCGCCGGCCGCGGGGCGGGCGATCCGCGACCTGGTGGTGAGCGGGCGGTGCGGCTTTGCCGATCTTTCAACGCTCGGTCTCGGCCGCTTTGCGGGCCTGCAGCCCGAGTGGCGTGCGCTGCAGGGGTGGCTGCCGGCCGCCGCGGACGGCGAATAGGCGCTGCTCGTGAGTCGGCGCAATGCCATAGGCGCGCTTGTAGGCGTTGCTGAAATGCGACTGGGAGGTGAAGCCGCACTCGAGCGCGATCATGCGCAGCGGGCTCGCGGTGCTGCGCAGCAGGGTGCGCGCTCTGGCGAGACGCAGTCCGAGGTAGAAGCCCTTGGGAGAGGAGCCGAGGTACTTGCGGAACAGCCGCTCGATCTGCCGGGCCGACAGGTGGGCACGGCGCGCAATTTCCTCCATGTCGAGCGGCTCGTCGAGCGAGCCTTCCATCAGGCGGATGGCCGTGATCAGCTGCGGACTCCTGATCCCGTAGCGGGTGTGCAGATCGAGTCGCTGCTGCTCCTCCTGGGCGCGGATGTGCGGATGGATGAACTGCTCGGCGACGTTGAGCGCCAGCTCGACGCCACCCACCGCGCCGACGAAGTGCAGCATCATGTCGAGCGCCGCCGTTCCACCGGAGCAGGTGAATACATCCCCGTCGATGACGTACAGTTCCTGTGTCACCTGCAACTGCGGATGCCTGGCGCGCAGATCCTCGGCGTATTCCCAATGAACCGTGCAGCGGTGTCCGGCGAGCAGTCCCGCATCGGCGAGCATGAACGAGCCGCTGCTGATCGCTCCGACCATGGTCCCGTGACGGGCGAGCCGGCGCAGCTGATGCAGGAGCGCCGGCTGGTGTTTGATCCGATGCGTCTCCAGGCCCGAACATACCACGAGCATCTCCAGCTTCCCGAGGCCGGCGAGCGCGCCGTCGGTCTGAACGGGGATGCCGTTGCTCGCGGTGACCGGCCCGCCATCGGCGGAGACCAGCTGCCAGCGGAACAGCTCCCGGCCGCTCAGACGGTTGGCCGAACGCAGTGGCTCGAGAGCGGCCGCAAAGGCCATCATCGAAAAGAGCGGGGTGAGGAAGAACGCTATGCGAACCGGATTGTCAGAGGATCTGATGGCCATCGCTGCCGCTCGCCGGCGTGGGTCGCGAGGAGAAATGTACCACACGCGCGCTGTCCATTATGATCGCGAGCGCACTGAGACTCGAGGGCGGTATGTCGGACTTGCCGGTTCCCAACGAGGTTTTTTTGCCGGACGCGGCCGCGGAAGCGGCCCCGGAGTTCTGCGGAACGCTGCGTATCGCGCCGGTGCGCATGCGCATGATGCCCGAGCTGCAGCACCCGGACCCCGACGGCTGCGGTGATCCGCGGCTGTTTCCCGGGCTCACTCTGGAGTTCGTGACGGCCGAGGGTGTGCTCGTGCCGCTGCAGCGCGGCCATATCGTCCGGGAAGCCAATCCGGGCCGCACGCCGAGCTTCTGGTGCGTCATCCCGCAGTTCGGGCGGGTGTGGCGCAATCCGGGCGATGACGGTTGGTCGACCGCCGCGTTTGCGCTGATGCTGGTCAGTCACTGCGACACCCATGCGCACCAGGGCCTTGCCCGGTTCCGCTACAAGGATCGCGAGGTGAGCGGGCTCGAGTTTCAGTTCGTGCAGCAGACCGCCCCGTATCTGCTGAAGCAGCACTTCGTCGCATGGGGAACCGCCGAGGTCCGCTGGCTGGAGCCGCGCTCGGCAGAGCAACCGGCGCAGCGCACGCAGGCGCTCGCGGAGCTCGGGCGGCGTCTGCCACACAAGCCGCTCAACGAGCTTGCCCGGGAGTTCCAGCGGGGACGGCTCAACGAATTCGGGGCGCCGGTACGCGAGCAGTGGCGGGTGCAGACCGGGCTGGTGCGCGACGGCATCCTGTACTATCAGGAGGCGCGCACACCATACGGCAACTATCCGTATCCGCTCGAGATGCGTTTCGGGGTCCGCTCGATCCTCAAGGGCATCGCCGTGCCGCTGGCGCTGCTGCGCCTCGCGCAACTCTACGGACCGTATGTGCTGACGCTGAAGGTCGGCGAGTATCTCGAGGGACTCGATCCGAAGTACCGTCGGGTGCGCTTCATCGATGCGGCCAACATGGCGAGCGGCTTCGGCGGGGAGGGCAGCTGGAAAACCCATCCAAACGACCCGGAGGACGGTTATCTCGGCGGTGCCTATGACGAATGGATGGCGGCGCGCTCTCACGAGGACAAGCTGCGGCAGATTGCCGCCCGCGATCGCCCCTATCCCTGGGAGCCGGGTACCGTGGTGCGCTACCGCGATCAGGACTACTACCTGCTCGGTGCGGCCATCGACCGGTTCCTGAAGGCCGTGCGCGGGCCGCAGGCCGACGTCTGGGACATGCTCAGAAGCGAGGTGTTCAAGCCGATCGGCATCCCCGATGCGCCCGTGGTGAGGACGCGGGAAGCCGACGGCAGGCGCGGCATCCCGTGGTTCCATGCGGGCTACTACCCGCTGCTCGATGATCTCGGCAAGATCGCGCTGCTCTATCAGAATCGCGGCGCGGCCGGCTCACGCCAGATCCTGCACCGGGGCCTCACCGAGGATCTGCTCAACGCCAGGGACGCGCTGGTGCAGAGCGGCGATGCGTCGCTCGGTCTGCCGGCAGGCGCCGAGCGCGGACCGAAGACCGGTCATCTCTACAAGATGGGCTTTCACTTCACTCCCTACGTGGGTGCGGTGAGCGGCCGGCAGTATTTCCTGCCGACCATGCGCGGCTGGGGAGAGAACGAGGTCGTGTTGTATCCGAATTCGCTGATCACGATCCGCATCGCCAAGGTCGGACAGCTGCCGCCCGGGGAGAGCGCCCATTCGGGCGCCGGCACCCGCACGATCCGCATGGTGGATCGCATGGCGCCGTTCTGAGGCGCTGGGGCCGGCCCGATGCGCTACTCCCTGGTGAACCTGGCGCGCCAGGCCTTGCGCGGACACCGCGGCTGGCCGCCGGCGTGGCGGGACGCTGCGCCGAAGCCCGCCTACGAGGTGATCGTCGTCGGCGGGGGCGGGCACGGACTGGCGACCGCGTATTATCTGGCGAAGGTGCACGGTCTGAGCGACGTCGCGGTGCTCGAGAAAGGTTGCATCGGTCTCGGCAACGCCGGGCGCAACACCACCATCATCCGCTCCAACTATCTGCTCGCGGAAAACAATCCCTTCTACGAGTTCTCGCTGCGGCTCTGGGAGGGCCTGGAGCGGGATCTCAACTACAACGTGATGGTGAGTCAGCGTGGCGTGCTCAACCTGTTTCACTCGGATGCGCAACGCGATGCGTACGTTCGCCGCGGCAACGCCATGCGCCTGCACGGGGTCGACGCCGAGCTGCTCGAGCGCGAGGCAGTCAGACGCATGCTGCCGATTCTGGATTTCGAGAACGCCCGCTTTCCGATCCAGGGAGGATTGCTGCAGCGCCGCGGCGGCACCGTGCGGCACGATGCGGTCGTGTGGGGGTATGCCCGGGCGGCGAGCGGGCTGGGAGTGGACATCATCCAGAATTGCGAAGTGACGGGCTTCGTGCGCCAGGGCGCGCGGATCGGCGGCGTGCGCACGACGCGCGGCGACATCCGCGCCGGCAAGGTCGCCGTTGCGGTCGCAGGGCGCTCCTCGCAGCTGGCGGCGATGGCGGGGCTGCGGCTGCCGATCGAGAGCCACGTGCTGCAGGCGTTCGTCTCGGAGGCGGTCAAGCCGTTCCTGCCCTGCGTGGTGACCTTCGGGGCGGGGCATTTCTACGCCAGTCAGTCCGACAAGGGCGGACTGGTGTTCGGCGGCGATCTGGACGGATACAACTCCTACGCGCAGCGCGGCAATCTGCCGGGCGTCGAGGACGTGTGCTCGAGCGGCATGGCGCTGCTGCCGATGATCGGGCGGCTGCGGCTGCTGCGCTCCTGGGGCGGGATCATGGACATGTCGATGGACGGCTCGCCGATCATCGATCGGACGCCGCTCGAAGGACTCTATCTGAATGCCGGCTGGTGTTATGGCGGGTTCAAGGCGACGCCGGCCTCGGGATATTGTCTGGCTCACCTGCTCGCCCGCGGCGAGAGCCACGAGCTGGCGCGCGCCTTTCGCCTCGATCGTTTCGCGAGCGGGGACCTGCTCGATGAGAAGGGGCAGGGACCGCAGCCGAATCTGCACTGACGGCGGCCGGATGCGTATCGAATGCCCTTTCTGCGGTGAGCGCGATCTCAGCGAGTTCACCTGCCTCGGGGCGGCCGGCCGGCCGCGTCCGGCGGGCGACGGGCAGGACGGGCAGGACGGGCAGGCGCGGCTTCTCGATGCCGTATACCTGCGCGAGAATCCCGCCGGAGCACACCGCGAGCTGTGGTATCACACGTTCGGCTGCCGCAGCTGGCTGCAGGTGACCCGCGACACCCGCACCCACGAGATCCTCGCGGTGCGTCTCGCCCGCGAACCGGGTGCGGCATGAGCGCGCACCGGCTCGAGGGCGAGGGGGCGATTCAGCGCGATACGACGCTCTCGTTCCGCTTCGATGGCAGGGACTACAGCGGACATCCGGGTGACACCCTCGCCTCGGCGCTGCTCGCCGCCGGCGTCAGGCTGATGGGGCGCTCGTTCAAATATCATCGGCCGCGCGGACTGCTGGGCGCCGGTTCCGAGGAGCCGAACGCGCTGGTCGAACTGCGTGAGGGCGCACGTCGCGAGCCCAACACGCGCGCCACGATGATCGAGCTGTTCGAGGGTCTGGAGGCGTGCAGCCAGAACCGCTGGCCCTCTCTCGGCTTCGATGTCGGTGCGGTCAACTCCCGGCTGGCGTCGCTCTTGGTGGCCGGTTTTTACTACAAGACCTTCATGTGGCCCGCGGCCTTCTGGGAGAAGCTGTACGAGCCGGCGATCCGGCGTGCCGCGGGGCTCGGCCGCGTCAGCCTCGAAGCCGATCCGGACACCTACGAGAAGGTGCACGCGTTCTGCGACCTGCTGGTGATCGGCGCGGGCGCGGCGGGTCTCGCCGCGGCATTGACCGCCGGGCGTGCCGGCGCGCGTGTCATCGTCTGCGACGAGGATTTTCTGCCTGGCGGACGCCTGAACGGGGATCGCCATGAAATCGACGGCGGGCCCGGTGCGCTCTGGGCCGCGCGCACGGTGGCCGAGCTGCGCAGCCTCGCCGAGGTGCGGCTGATGGCGCGCACCACGGTTTTCGGAGTGTACGACGGCACTACTTACGGCGCGCTCGAGCGGGTGTCGGATCATCTGCCTGAGCCGCGGCGGCATCAGCCGCGGCAGCGGTTCTGGAAGATCGTCGCCCGGCACGCGGTGCTGGCTGCCGGGGCTCTCGAGCGCCCGGTCGTCTTCGGCGGCAATGACCGGCCTGGTGTGATGCTCGCTTCGGCGGTGCGCACGTACGTCAATCGGTTCTGCGTGACGCCGGGACGGCGAGTCGGGCTGTTCACGACCTGCGATGATGGCTGGAAGACGGCGTTCGACCTGGTGCGCGCCCGGGTCGAGGTGCCGGTGATCATCGAGGCACGCCAGGAAGTGCCTGCCGCGCTGAGCGCACAGGCGCGCCGTCAGGGCATCGAGGTCCTGCTCGGCGCGCAGGTGCTCGGCGCACGCGGCGGCAGAAGCCTCCTCGGCATCGAAGTGCGCGAGCGCGGCGGGCGGGTGAGGCAGGTGCACGCCGACAGCCTCGCGATCGCCGGCGGCTGGAGTCCGAACCTGGCGCTGTCGACGCATCTGGGAGGCCGCCCGCGCTGGCTCGAGGCCATCCACGCCTATGTGCCCGGTGAGCTGCCGCGCGCCATGTCCGTGGTCGGGGCGGCGGCCGGCGAGTATTCGCTGGCGGGGGCGCTGCGGACGGGGGCCGAGGCCGGGCGGGAGGCGGCGCGCTCGGCCGGATTCGACGCTCGGCTCGAGCACTGGCGCACGGACGACGAGCCGGTGGGCGCCACCGCGTTGTGGTGCGTTGCGGACTGCCGCGGCAAGGCGTTCGTCGACTACCAGCACGATGTGACGCCCGAGGACATCGCCCTGGCGGCACGCGAGGGCTTCCGGTCCGCGGAGCTGCTCAAGCGCTACACCACGCTCGGCATGGGCACCGATCAGGGAAGGACGTCCCAACTCACCGGGCAGGCGCTGCTCGCCGCGCTGACGCAGCGCGAGCTCGTCGACCTCGGGACGATCAGCGCGCGTCCGCCCTATACGCCGGTGGCGATCGGCGCGCTCGCGGGGCGCATGCGCGGGCGGGAATTCCGGCCCTGCCGGCTCACTGCGAGTCACCGTTGGGCCGAGGAACGGGGTGCGGTGTTCGTCGATGCCGGCGACTGGCGGCGCGCGCGGTGGTTCCCGCTGCCGGGCGAGACCGACGGGCGCGACACGCTGGCCCGGGAGGTCAGGAGCGTTCGCACCGGTGTGGGCATCTGTGATGTGTCGAGCCTCGGCAAGATCGATGTCCAGGGGACCGATGCGGGCGCGTTTCTCGACCGGATTTACGCGAACCGGATCTCGACGCTCGCGGTCGGCAAGACTCGCTATGGTCTGATGCTGCGAGAGGACGGCATCGTCCTCGACGATGGCACGGTGGCGCGTCTGCAGGAGTGCCGCTATCTGGTCTCGACGAGCACGGCTCACGCGGGCCGGGTGATGCAGCACCTGACGCACGCGCGGCAGGTGCTCTGGCCGGAGCTCGACGTCCAGCTGACGTCCGTGACCGAGCAATGGGCGCAATACGCCGTCGCGGGCCCCCGCGCCCGGCTGCTGCTCGAAGCGCTGCTCGGCGCGGCGCTCGATGTCTCGCATGCGGCTTTCCCACCGCTCGCCTGTGCGCAGATCCTGTGGCGGGGCCATCCCGCGCGGGTGTTCCGCATCTCCTTCTCGGGTGAGCTCGGCTATGAGCTGGCGGTTCCGGCGCGCTACGGGGACTCGACGGTACGCGCCCTGTTCAGCTCGGGCGAGTCATTGGGCGTCGTGCCTTACGGCACCGAGGCATTGGGTGTGATGCGCATCGAAAAGGGCTTCGTCGCGGGGCCCGAAATCAACGGCACGACCACCGCCGATGATCTGGGTCTCGGTCGACTCGTGTCGCCACACAAGGATTTCATCGGCCGGGTGCTGGCCGCGCGGCCGGGGCTGACGGCGGCCGACCGGCCGGTACTGATCGGCCTCGAGCCTGTGGATCCCGGCGCGCGGCTGGCCTCGGGCGCCCATCTGTTGCGCCTCGGCGAGCCGGCCACGCTGCGCCACGCCGCGGGCTTCGTCAGCTCGGCGGCCTTCTCGGCGACCCTCGGACATTGGATCGCGCTCGGGTTTCTGCGCCACGGTCGGGAACGTCTGGGCGAGCAGGTTCGCGCCTATGATCCGCTGCGTGGCCGGGACGTGACCGTCAGGGTGGTTCCTGCCGTGTTCTACGATCCGGCCGGCGAACGCGCGAGGAGTGGATGAACGTGCCGCCGCTGTGCCCCGTTTCGCCGTTCGCGGGCCTGCCGGCGACGACAGGCGGCGCAGACGGACTGATCGCGACCGAGCGCGACGGCCTCGGCATCGCCTGCCTCACGGCCCGCAACGGTCAGACGGCGGCGCTCGAGCGGCTGTTCCACGCGCGATTCGGCATCGATCTGCCGGGCGGACCGCGGCGCGTCTGCGGGCATGGGGTGGCGGCGGCGGGCATCGCACCCGAATCCTGGCTGATCACCTGCGAGGATGCCGCCGACGCCTGTGCGCAGTCCCTGCGTTCGGCATTGGGGGGCCATGGCTCGGTCGTCGATCTGAGCGATGCCTACGCCATGCTGCGCCTCTCGGGACCGAAAGTGCGGGACAGCCTCGCCAGGCTCGTGCCGCTCGATCTGCATGAGCGCCGCTTCGCTCCGGGCGCGGTGGCGCAGACCGTCGTCGCCCACATGAGCGTGACGCTCTGGCGTCTGGAGGAGGCGGAACGCGCTGCGCCGGTGTTCGAGATCTGTGTGGCGCGCAGTCTCGCGCACAGCCTGTATGGAGTGATCCGTGACAGCGCGCTGGAGTTTGGTTTCGGATTCGAGCCGGCGCCGCATGCGCCGCTGGCATAGCGCCATGAGTTTTCTCAATCGTGCCGGGCGGTACGGCCTGCGGGTCCGGACGGTATATTGACCCGCTGCGTCTTCCTACGACCGGCGCGAGCACATGAGGCAGAACCGACGTCACCCCGGCCCGGGCGATCGCCCGGGCGCCGCCGCGCGCGCGCCGGACTACCGGCAGTTGCGCAATCCGTTCACGCCGCAGCGAGTCTACTCGGACGACGCGGTGGCCGCGATCCACGAGAATGCCCTGCGGGTCAACGAGACGCTCGGCATCAAGGTGCTGCTGCCCGAGGCGCGTGCCCTGTACCGCCGGGCCGGCGCGCTGGTGGACGAGGAAACCCAGATGGTGCGTCTCGGACGCGAGATCATCGGGCACGCGCTGCAGAGTTGTCCGCGCTCCTTCCGGGGCTTCGGCGCAGACCCACGCCGTACGGTCGAGTTTTCGCCCGGGTCGATGCTGTTCATCGGCGGCTCGAGCTGTCCCAACGCGAGCGACCTCGATCGGGGCAGACGGCCCGGCTCGCTCGCGGACCTGATCGAACTGACCAAGCTCAATCAGCAGTTCGACGTGCTGCACACGCTCGGAAATTTCGTGGAACCGCAGGATGTGCCGGTGCACGTGCGCCACTACGCGACCATGCGCCTGCAGTTGACCCTGTCGGACAAGATGCCGCACCTCTCGGCGCGCGGCACGCCCCAGGTGCAGGACGGCTTCGCCATGGTCCGGCTGGCGCGCGGGCTGTCCGAGGATGGGTTCCGCCAGGGCGTTCACGTCTACACGGTCATCAACAGCAACTCGCCGCGCACGCTCGATCAGTCGATGGCGCAGGGCCTGATCGATTTTGCGCGCAGCGGTCAGTTGACGATCATGACGCCGTTCTGCCTGGCCGGGGCCATGGCGCCGATCACCGTCGCCGGTGCGCTGACATTGCAGCACGCCGAGGCGCTCGCCGGCATTGCCCTGGCGCAGCTGGCGCACCCGGGCGCACCGGTGCTCTACGGCAGCTTCCTCTCCAACGTCGACATGAAATCCGGCTCGCCCGCGTTCGGCACGCCGACCCACCTGCAGGCCACCCTCGGGGCGGGGCAGCTCGCCCGGCTCGTCGGGCTGCCGTGGCGCGCGGGGGCCGGCACCGCGGCCAATGGGGTCGACGCCCAGGCGGCCTGGGAGACGCAGTTCTCGCTGTGGGCGAGCGTGCTCGCCGGCGCCAATGTCTGCCTGCACGCGGCGGGCTGGCTCGAGGGCGGACTGACCCATTCGTACGAGAAATGCATGATCGACATCGAGGTGCTGCAGATGCTGGCCGAGCTGTGCGTGGCGCCACCGGCCGACGCGCAGGCGCTCGGCTTCGAGGCGATCGCGGCGGTGCCCCCCGGAGGGCATTTTTTCGCGGTGGAGCACACCATGGCGCGCTATCGCACGGCGTTCTACCAGCCACTGATCGCGGACGTGGCCAACTTCGGTGCCTGGCAGGAAAGCGGCGCGCGCAGCGCTAGCGCGCGCGCGCAGGACAAGTGGAAACAGGTGCTCGGCGAGTTCAGACCGCCGGCATCGGCCGCGGGCTGCGCCGAGGTCCTCGATGAGTTCATCGCGAAGCGCACGGAACAGGGCGGCGCGGCCCCGGTGAGCTAGGCCGCCACGCTCCTGGCGCGCCGCTCATCCTCGAGGAGGCCGCGGGCGGAGCGGAAAAAATGCCAGCTCGCCCAGAAGCCGCTCGGCACCAGGCACAGCAGCGCCAGGCGCAGCGACAGGGCGGTCGGCACGCCGTGCGGCGCGAACCAGTCGCTGAGCACCCCGACCATCTGCGGCGCGATGATCAGATTGCACACGTTGGCGATGAACAGGGTGATGGCGCAGTACATGGCGCGCATTTTCGGCAGTGCGAGGTTGTTGAGAATGCCGAAGCTCGAGCCGATGTATATGTACAGCGCCGGGATGTACAGCCAGAACAGCCAGCGCGTGAGCACGAGCGAGTGCGTGGAGTAGATGACGGCGGTCACCAGGGTCGCAAAGCCGATGTAGGCGCCGAGCCAGCGGACGATGCGGCGGGGATCGGCGAAGCCGCGGCGCGAGAGCAGCCAGCTGCTGCCGATCATCGCGGCGCTGCCGCCGATGAGGTGCACCGGCCCGAGGATGGCGCCTGCCTGTCCGACGTTGAGCGAGTAGGCGCGCATCAGGAACGCCGGCGTCCACCACATCAGCCCCCAGCCCCAGAGCGCCGTGAGGGCGCCTGCGACCATCAGGTGCACCGCCGAGCGCTGTTTCCAGAGAAACCGCAAGGTCTCGAGGAACGGTGGCGCCGCGGCGTGCTCATGCGCGTCGAGCCGACCGCGGCGCGGCTCACGGATGGTGAGGAAGATGAGGATGCCGGCGAGCAGACCGGGCGCACCGAGCAGCAGGAACATGGTGCGCCAGCCGAAACGGTAGGCGAGCCAGCCTGCGATCTGCGAACCGACCCAGGCGCCGATGGGCGCGCCGAGGGCGAACACCTGCAGCGCCATGGGCCGGCGCGCCGCGGGAAAATAATCCGACAGGATGGAGTTGGCCCCGGGGGTGCCACCGGCCTCCCCGACACCGACACCGATGCGGGCCCACAACAGCTGCGTATAGCTGCGGGCGAGGCCCGTCGCCGTCGTCAATGCCGACCAGGCCACCAGCGATGCGCCGATGATGTTGCGGCGGCTGTAGCGGTCGATCAGCCATGAAAGCGGGAAGCCGAAAAACACGTAGAAGAGCGCGAGCGAGACCCCGGTGAGAAACGCGACGTTCGCATCCGAGAGATGCAGTTGCCGCCGGATCGGCTCGAGCACCGTCGAGATCGAATAGCGATCCGAGATGCTGAGCGTGTACACCAGACACATCATGAACGCGACGTACCACCGCTGCGCCAGACCGGCGGGCTCGGGGGGCGTGTCATGCGTGCGCGGCGCGACGGCGGCTCGCGTATCGGCAGTGGCGTCGGTCGACCCCTCATTCACGCGGCAGCTGTCCTTCGCGGTCGTCCTCGAGGATGAGGTCGGCGGCTTTCTCGGCCACCATCAGCGTCGGAGCATTGATGTTTCCGGAAGTCAGTGCCGGAAACACCGACGCATCCACGACGCGCAGCCCCCCGATGCCGTGGACCCGCAGGCGGGCGTCGACCACCGCCTGCGCAGGGTCCGGTCCCATGGCGCAGGTGCCGCAGGGATGAAACACCGAGCCTGCGCGTCGGCGAAAGTCTTCGAGCACTTCGGCATCGGTGCACACCTCGCGGCCGGGCAGGATCTCCGAGTCGATGAGTCCGGCGAGCGGGGCTGCGGCGGCGATGCGCCGCAGCGCGCGGGCCCCCTCGTAAACGTCCGCGACGTCCTCGGCGGTCGCCAGGCTGTTCGGCGCGATGACCGGGCTCGAGACAGGCTCCGGGCCGCGGATGTGCACGCTGCCGCGGCTGGTGGGGCGGCACGTGTTGAATGACATCAGAAACCCCGGAAAGGGGTCGGGTTTCAGCAGCCGGCGGCTCTGCCCCTGGGTGGTGGTGCTGTAGCTGGCCGGATTGAAGTAAATGTGCAGGTTGGGGCGCGTGAGTCCGGGCTGGCTGCGCACGAAGGCGCCGGCCTGGTTGACGCTCATCGACAGCGGCCCATCCCGGTACAGCGCGTAGCGCAGCGCCGCCTTGAGCTTGCCGCTCCAGGGGCCGAGCCGGTCGTTGAGCGTGGGGACCCTGGAGCGATAGAAGTAGGACACACAGACGTGATCCTGCAGCCCGCGCCCGACGGCCGGCAGCGCCGCCACGACCGGTATGGAGAATCGTCCGAGCAGCGCCGGATCTCCGACGCCGGAAAGCTCGAGCAACTGCGGTGAGCCGATGGCTCCGGCCGCGAGGATCACCTCGCGCCGGGCATCGGCCCGTTGCCGTACTGCCG
>JAKAFQ010000040.1 GCA_021817875.1 Pseudomonadota bacterium | reverse complement strand
GTATCAGTGGACCCCGAACCTGATGACCTATGTGTCATACTCCACCGGCTACAAGGCCGGCGGCATCAATCCGCGCCCGGCGGCGGCCAGCCAGGTCGTGGCCTTCCGCCCGGAATGGCTGCAGGCCTACGAAGCCGGCATCAAGAGCCAGTGGTTCCACAACCGACTGCGCGCCGACGCGGCCGGATTTGTCAACAACTATCACCAGATGCAGGTCATCGGCATCAGCGGCGCGGCGAGCGGCGTTGCGACCTCATTGGTGATGAACGCCGCCTCCGCGAAGGTCACGGGCGTCGAGTTTGAAGGCGAGGCGGAACCGGTCAACAGGCTGCTGTTCAATCTCTCGCTGGGATACCTGCACTTCAAGTATCTGACCCTGGGCGGCGCAGCCTACAACCCGGTCACCAATCCGAGCGGCATCACCCTGGGCGACGTACCGGCGTATGTGCCGAAATTCAAGGGCAACATCGGGGCGCAATACAGCTTCAATTTCGACAATTTCGGCACCGTGACGCCCCGCGTCGACTGGACCTACAAGTCACGAGTCTACTTCGACGTGCAGAACTCGGCGGCCGCGTCGCAGGCCGGATACGGGCTGCTCAACGCCAGCCTGACCTACGGAACGCCGGACGGCAAATGGACCGCCTCGCTCGACGTGCACAACGTGGCCAACAAGCAATACTTCCTCAGCATGTTCAATCTGCTCGACTCGTACGGCACCCTTTATGGCCAGCCCGCCATGCCGAGAACGATATTTTTCTCGATCAAGCGAACCTTCTGAAATGTCGTCACGGACGATCAGCCAGCTGTGAAAGGCCTCTGCCATGAAATGCATCACCGTGCTTTATCCGATGAAGGACAACGAAGGGTTCGACTTCGAGTTCTACAAACGGCGACATGTGCCCTTGATCCAGGACATTCTTGGCAAGTCGCTTCACAGGATCGAGGTCCGCAAGGGCCAATCCTCCCAGGACGGCGGACCGCCGAGCTACGTTGCCGTGATCAGCATCTGGATCGCCGACTGGGCCGCCTACGAGAAGGCCATGGCCAGCCGCACGCAGGAACTGCTTGACGAGGTGCCGCTGTTCACCAAGGTCATGCCGACCATGCAGATCGACGAAGTGTTCTGCGAGGGCGCTCCATGATGGCAGCCGGTTCGACGCAGAGCTTCGACTATGTCATCGTTGGAGCGGGGTCGGCCGGCTGCGTACTTGCCAACCGCCTCTCGGAGGAGAACGACGTGTCCGTTCTGCTCCTCGAGGCGGGCGGCCGGGCGACCGGCTTCTTCAAGGACATGCCGATCGCCTTTCCACGCTACGTGCTGCGGCGCGATCTCAACTGGAACTTCGAGAGCGAGCCGGAGCCCCATGCCGACGGCCGCCGCATTGCGATTCCACGCGGCAAGGCGCTCGGCGGCTCGACGGCGATCAACGGCATGGTCTATGCCAGGGGCCATCGCCTCGACTACAACGACTGGGCGCAGCAGGGTCTCGCCGGCTGGGGCTACGCCGATGTACTGCCGTACTTCCGGCGTTCCGAGAACAGCTGGGCCGGGGCAAATCTCTATCACGGCGCGGGCGGTCCGATGGACGTGGTCGTTCCGGCCGACGACCAGATGTACCGTGAACTGCGCGAGTCGGTGCTGGCGGCCGGCTTTCCGGCGACACCCGACTATCACGGCGAGCACAGTGAAGGCATCCAGCGCGCTGAACTGACCATCAACCGGGGCATGAGGGGCAATGTGGCGCGGCTTTACCTGGCGCCGGCCTCGTCGCGGCCCAACCTGACGGTGGTCAGCCGCGCGCACACCACTCGCGTGCTGTTCGAGGGGCGGCGTGCCGTCGGCGTCGAGTATCTGCACGATGGCGCGGTGCATGCCGTCCGCGCCAACCGTGAAGTCATCCTTTCCGGCGGCAGCTACGGCTCGGTGCAGACGCTGCTGCTCTCGGGCATCGGGCCGGCGGACCAGCTGGCGCGGCACCGCATCCCGGTGCAGGTCGATCTGCCGGGCGTCGGCAGGAACCTCATCGAGCATCCGTTCCTGTTTCTCGGCTGGAAGACGCGGGCCGGCACGTATACCGACAAGCTGCGGCTTGACCGGGCGACGCTGCTGGTACTGCGGTGGTTCTTCTTCCGTACGGGCGCCTTCGCCACCAACGGCACCGGCGCCAACATCTTCGTGCGCACCGAGCCGCGTCTCGACCGGCCGGACATGCAGTACACCTGCGTCTCCGTCGAGCTCAGCGCGAACGACATCTGGTTCCCTTTGCTGCGCAAGGCTGACCGCATGCTGCGCTGCGGGATCTCGATGATCCGCCAGGACAGCCGCGGCGAGGTTACGCTGCGCTCGGCCGATCCGCGCGATCCTCCGCGCATCCTGTTCAACCTTTTCAAGGAGCGCACGGACGTCGAGCGCATGATCCGCGGCATACGCATCGCGCGGGAAATCTACGGCCAGCCACCGCTGAAGCAGTTCACCAGCGGCGAGCTCATTCCGGGCGAGCAGGTGCGCAGCGACGCGGAGCTGGAACGGTTCATCCGCTCGGAAGGCGCGATCACCCAGCATCCCGTCGGCACCTGCAGGATGGGGCCGGACAACGACCCGGGCGCGGTGGTGGATGCGGCGCTCAAGGTGCGCGGCGTCGAGGCGCTGCGCGTCGTGGATGCTTCCGTGATGCCCAATGTGCCCGGCGGCAATACCAATGCCCCGACGATCATGATCGCGGAAAAGGCGGCTGATATGCTGCGCGGCCGGCGGCTGCCGCGCGCGCAACTCTAGGAGAAGCGGATGAGAAATCTGCAGGACAAGGTCGCCTTCGTGACGGGCGGCAGCAGCGGCATAGGCCTGGGCATCGTCAAGGTGCTTGCCGAAGCGGGCATGAAGGTCGCCTTCAGCTACCGCAACGCCGCGCACCGCGATCAGACCCTCGCCTATTTCGCCGGTCATCCGCAGCAGCGCGTCTACCCGGTGGAACTCGACGTTACAGACCGTCCGGGCCTCGCCCGTGAGGCGGAGCGGATCGAGCGGACGCTGGGACCGGTGCAACTGCTGGTGAATAACGCCGGCGTGGCCGTGCATGGCCTCGTCGAGCACGCCACCTATGACGATTGGGATTGGGTGCTGAACGTCAATCTCGGCGGCGTGGTCAACGGCATCGTCACCTTCCTGCCACGCATGCTGGCGGGCGGCCTGGAATGCCATATCGTCAATGTCTCGTCCATGGGCGGGGTGGCGGCGCTCGGGGCTGCCGGGCTATATGTCACCTCCAAATTCGCGGTGGTGGGGCTGACCGAGGCGCTGCGCACCGACCTCGCCGGACGCAACGTCGGTGTATCGGTCTATTGCCCCGGACCGGTGCAGTCCAACATCGCCGACAGCGAGCGCAGCCGGCCGCAATCGCTGGCGCACACCGGCTACAGCGCCGCGGACGCCGCCGTCGGCGCGCCGCCGCCGGAATTCATGCAGCATGCCATGACTCCGGTCGAGGCCGGACGGCACGTGCTGCGCGGCATCCGCGACAACTCACTCTATATCTTCAGCCATCCGGAATTCCGCGAGGTCCTGGCCGCGCGCCACGCCGCCATCATGGCCGCGGTGCCGACCGGGCCGATCGACCCGGGGCGGGCCGATTCGATCCGCTGGCTGCTTTCCAACCCGATCTACAGCGCCGGGGCCTGAGCGGCCGCAGCGCGTCCCACGGGGCCGGCACATGCAGGACTTTGCCCACAAGACGGCATTCATCACCGGCGGCGCCAGCGGGATCGGTCTGGGGATCGCCACGGCGCTGCTGGAGGCCGGCGCGCGGGTGATGATTGCCGACATCGAGGCGGCGCACCTCGCCGAGGCGCAGCAGATGCTCGCCGCCCATGGGGCCGCCGCGCATTTCGTCCGCCTCGACGTGCGCGACCGCGAGGCCATGCAGCGCGCCGCGCAGCAGACCGCCCGGGTCTTCGGCCCGGTTCACATCCTGTGCAACAACGCCGGCACCGGTCTTGCGGTACCGATCGAGACGGCCGGCTACGAGGACTGGGACCTGATCCTGTCGGTCAACCTCGGCGGCACCATCAACGGCATCGTCACTTTTCTGCCGGGCATGAAGGCCCATGGCGAGGGTGGACATATCGTCAATACCTCGTCGATGGCGGGCATCATTCCGTGTCCGAGCTGGGCCGGCCTGTATTCGACCACGAAATTCGCCATCCGCGGGCTTTCGGAAACGCTGCGCCTCAGCCTGGCACCGTTCGACATCGGTGTCTCGACGCTCTGCCCCGGCATGGTCGACACCCGCATCATGACGGCGGAGCGGCGCCTGCGTCCGCAGGGCCGCAGCCCGGACGCCGACCAGTGGCCGGAAAAGATGCCGTTCGCCATGCAGCCGCGCGAGGTCGGTGGGCGCGTGCTCGAGGGCATGCGCAGGCAGGCGGCGTTCATTTTCACGCACGGGCACTTCCGCGAGGAAGTTGCCGGACTTTTTGCGGAGATTCTCGGTGAGTTTCCGCCCTGGTCCGCGCCCTGCGCCGAGGAACAGGCCGTCGAGGACGCCCGCCGGCGTGATATCGCCGGACGCAAGGCGCTGATCGCGAAAATGGCCGGCCGCGCCTGAGGGGCGCTCGACACAGAGGGTATGGCGCGATGAAGCCGGGCAGCTGGTGGTCTGTTGGTCTGATCTACGTGTATGGGGTGATCGGCGCGGCGGAGATCAGCCGGGTGCTGCCCATTCAAGGCGATTTCATCCGCGCGCTGCACGCCAGCCCCGGAAGCTTCGCCCTGTTCGTTGCGCTGCTGACGGTGCCTACCGCACTGTTGTCCACCGTCGCGGGCGGGCTGATCGATCGGATCGGGGCGCGTGAAGCGATCATCGCCAGCTGCGCCGTCGGGGCGCTGGCCAACGTCTGCTATCTGTTCAGCGACACGGTTTTCGGCTTCGAGATCATCCGTGTCGTGGAAGGCTTTTCGCTGATCGGCTTTTTCGCGGGCGCGCCGGCGCTGATCATGGCGAGTACCTCCGGCCGGCGGCGATTGAGCGCCATGGCCGTCTGGTCGACGTACACGCCCGTGGGATTTTCCCTGGGGCTCATCATCGGCGGCATGTTTGCCGGCAGCGCCAGTTGGAGATTCGGCTTTCTGATCCACGCCGCCATTTTCGTCGTGTGCGGCGCGGCGGCCCTGCTCCTGCCGCGGCCGCCCCGGCCGGCCGGCAAGCCCGTCGGCTCATTCGCGGCGGGCGTGGCGGATATCCTCTCGGGTTATACGCAGATCGGCCCGCTGCGGGTATCGTTGGCATTCGGCCTGATGGCGTTCGTCGGCCTCGGCACCAGCACCGTCTTTCCGTCGCTGTTTGCCACGGCCCACGCGGTCTCGCTGGTGCGCGCATCGGACATCCTTGCCGCCGCAAACGTGGCCAACGTCGCCGGCGGGCTCGGCGTCGGCGTGCTGCTGTCGCGCGGCGTGCCCGTGCGCCTGCTGTTCGTCGTGCTCGCGATCATCGGCTCAGCGTCCGGCATCGCGCTGTACGCGCCGGGAACATCGCTCCTGTTCGGCATCGTCATGCTCGGTATCTGGCTGGTGGCCTCCGGCGCCGGGGCGTCGGCGGTACTTGCGGCGCTTCCGACGGTGGTCGCATCGCCTGAAAAAGGCGCCGCCGCCGCGGGCCTGCTCAGCCAGATCGCGGCGGCCACGAGCATCATCACGCCGATCATTTTCCTCATGATCGAAGCGCGCGGACAGTGGGGATTGCTCGCCGGCCTGGTGGTGCTCGCCTGGGTGGCGAGCGTCTGGATCATTCCCGTTGCCGGGCACCGTGTTGCCGCGGGCGCGAGCGCGCCGTGAAATCCTGCGCACCCTGCTGGGGGCTCGGCTGAGGTTGCGCCGGCCGCGGCCAGCCACATGACCGTATGCCCTCGTGTCCGCAGGCCTGCATCCTGCCGCGGTGCACGTGGATACCGTATTCGACGAGGACTCCGGCGATCGGATCCGCCGTCCGCTGTTCGTCGAACCCGGGATCAGGGTGCGCAGGCGGATCGTGCCGCGCGAAGGCGTTCCCTTTCGGCCGGCATGAGTGCGATCAGGGGAAAGGCATCGTGAAGGGGCAGCCCTGACCGCCGCGCGCTGCGCCAGCGTCATTCCAGGGCTTGAGTCGAGGATGCTCCCGGGTATAGTCGCCTTCCGGAGACCCCATGACATCCGAGTACGACCCCGGCGCCGGACGGCATCCGCAGGACGGCGTGGACATCATCCCCTTCGAAGACCGCTACGCCGGCGAATTCAGGCGGCTCAACCTGGAGTGGCTCAACCGGTACTTCCGGGTGGAGGTCCTGGACGAGGAAGTCCTCTCCAGGCCGCACGAGATCCTGCGCGACGGTGGCGCCATTTTCCTGGCCCGCTACCGGGGGGAAATCGTGGGAACCTGCGCTCTGCTGCCCGCCGGGGAGGGGCGGTTCGAGCTCGGCAAGATGGCCGTGACCGCAGGCTGCCAGGGGCTCGGTATCGGCAGAAGGCTGCTCGAGGCCGTCATCGGCCGGTATCGTGCCCTCGGCGGTCATGAGCTGTTTCTCGAGAGCAACAGCCGGCTCCGGCCGGCGATTACCCTGTACCAGTCCGCCGGGTTCGTGCCGGTTCCCGCTCCGACCCGGTCCCATTACGAGCGAGCGGATGTCTATATGGTGTATCGCCCCACCACCACCGAAGATCCCGTCTAGAGCGCCGGCTGCGGCGGCCGATTGCCCGGTTCGGCGCTGCTCGGCCGGCCGTCGTGAGCCGGCGACGAAGCGGCTGCGCCCGATCAGGACCCTGGCACAGGGCTGCCGAAGGCGACCCTCCCAGCGACCGCGCAACTTTCCGGCGCGAGCCGTGTTCTTGTCTGAAACGATGACCGACCCGTGCACTTGGCAAGCTCCAGGCCCGATCCGCAACAGTTCGCAGCGTTCATGCGCGCCTATCAGGACATGGTTTTCTCCACATCGCTCCGCCTGACCGGCAATGCGTCACAGGCCGAGGACATCAGCCAGGACGTATTCCTCAAGGCATACGAGCACTTCGATCGCCTGTGCGCGAGCCCGACGGCGGGCGGGTGGCTGAAGACGGTCGCAACCCACCTGACGCTCAATCACCTGACCCGTCACCGCAAGCGCTGGCGCCTGTTCTCGGAGGTCTTCGCCGAGGACGAGCAGGAAGAGGACCTCGGGGCCGCGGCCGCCGCGTTCGAGGACATCCTCGCGGGTATGGACCGCGAGCGGCGCGGCGCGCTCATCGAGCAAGCGCTGCAGCGGCTGCCCGGGCATCAGCGCGTGCCGCTCGTGCTCTACCACTTCGAGGACATGCCGTACCAGGACATCGCGAGCCGGCTGGGTCAGTCCCTCGCCAAGGTCAAGACCGACATCCTGCGCGGCCGTCTCGCCCTGGCCGGGCTCCTGAGGCAGAGCGGCCTTGCACCGCCTCCGGGCCGGAGCGGCACACGATGAGCCGTCGCAAACTGGAAGAGAACCTGGAGCGTCTGGCACACCAGGCGCTGCGGTCGCTGCCGCCGCGACCCGCGCCGGCCTCGTTGGAAGCCCGGGTCCTGCGTGAGATCGGGCACCGTGCCGCGCGGCCACGCTGGCGATCCGGAATCACGCACTGGCCGGTCGCAGCCCGCGCGCTGCTCGGTGTGCTCTGCGGTCTGTGTCTGCCGCTGCTGTGGGCGCTCGGTTCGAGAGTGGGACCGCGCCTGGCGGGGCTGCTGACCGGAGCCGGTGTCGCCCACCAAGTCAGCGCGGTCCTCATCACCGGCGATTCGCTCCTGTCGCTCGTCGAGCTGGCCGCGGGGCTGCTGCGACGGATCCCGAAAGAATGGCTGTTCGCCGGTCTGATCCTGACCGGTGCCGTCTATGCGGCGCTCGCCGCGATCGGCTACCTGCTCGTCTCGCTCACCTTGCCGCATTCCAGGTCCCCCTCGGTATGAAACACTCGCTACGCTTGCTGTCCGCCGTGCTCGTCGTCTGCATGGGCAGCTGGTGCGTGCCCCTGCGGGCCACGGGAACCGATCTGGCCGTCACCCTGCGCCCCGCACGACACGCTGCGCTCACCGCTTTCATCCGGTCGACGCACGGCAACGGCATCGACGTCGTCGAGAGTGCGACGCGGACCCACATCAGCTCGGCCGGGATCGGCAGCACCGGCGGCATACCGTCCCGCACGGCTCAGGTGCCCGGTCCACCGATCCCCGCCCTGCGCCTCGAGGCCGGGGCGGCCCCGGACGGCGGCGGGCAATGTCACGGCAACGAAGTGGTCGCGGTCGGCCACGACGTCACGCTCCCTGCGGGGCAGAACGCCTGTGATGTCGTCGCGATCTTCGGCAACGCCGTGGTGCACGGCGATGTCTCCGATTCGGTAGTGAGCGTCTTCGGCAGTTCCGATGTGGATGGCGCGGTGGGCAACAGCGCGGTGGCCGTGCTGGGCAACCTGCACATCGGCCGCACGGTGGGCCAGAGCGCGGTAGCGGTGCTGGGCAGCGTAGACCTCGGACCGCATGCGGTGATCGGCGGACAGGTCGTGAGCATCCTGGGCTCGGCCACGAGCACGCCCACCACGGTGATCCGCGGCGGCACCGTCAATCTGATGTCGGGGCTCGTCCACGCGCTTCCCGGTCTTCAGGCCTGGAGCACGCACTGCCTGATCTTCGGCCGCCTGCTCGCACCGCGACTCGACGTTGGCTGGGCGTGGGGCGCGGCGCTCGCCGTACTGGCGTTCTATCTGCTGCTGGCGGCCCTGTTCCGCGAAGGACTGGGACGTTGCGTGCGCACGCTCGAAGATCATCCGGGACCGTCGATTCTCGCGGCGCTCGCCATGGTGCTGCTGACGCCGGTCCTGATGTTGGCCCTGGTCATGACCGTCATCGGCATCGCGGTCATTCCGGTGTTCTGGTTCGCACTGTTCTGCGCGGGCGTGTTCGGACGCGTGGTGGCGCTCGGTTGGCTGGGCGGCCGACTGCTGCGGGCCCACCCCGCGACCGCCGCGCAGCCGGTGCTGCACGTGCTGGCGGGCGGCGGCGTGGCGCTCCTTTTGTACATGGTGCCCGTGCTCGGCTTCGTCACCTGGGCCGCGATCGGCCTGCTGGGCTTCGGCGCGCTCAGCTACACTCTGCTCCTCGCGATCCACGGCGCCCGCAGTACAGGGCCGGGACTGCCGTCGGGCGCAGGGCCTCGGCCCGGTCGCGGCACCGGGTCCGCCCCGTTCGCCGGCCCCGCACCGCCCGGCGGAGACCCCCTGGCGTCGCCGAGTTCGACGGCGGGCAACGCAACCCCGGGTGCCGGCGGAGTCCACGGCCCTGTTGCAGACGGCCCCGCCGCGCAGACGATCGGGTTGGATCCGACGACCCTGCCGCGCGCCGGTTTCTGGCTGCGCATGGCGGCCCTGCTCATCGACCTGGTGCTCGTCGGGTTTGCGCTGGGCCTGATCGGCCACCACGGCGCCGGCGGGCTGCTGCTGGTGCTCGCCGGCTACGGCGCGGTGATGTGGAAACTCCACGGCTGCACCGTTGGCGGGATCATCTGCAACCTCAAAGTGGTGCGCCTCGACGGCCGAGCGGTCGGCTGGGACACCGCCGTTCTGCGCGCGCTCGGCTGTTTTCTGTCACTCCTGGCTGCCGGTCTCGGCTTTATCTGGATCGCCTTCGACCGCGAACACCAGGCCTGGCATGACAAAATCGCCGGCACCGTGGTAGTGAGAGGCGCCGGCGTCAGGGATCTGGCCTGACATCGGCGCGCGGTGGAGCCCGCCGCCCGCCAGGCGGATCGGAGCGCCGCGCAGCGCGTACCGTGAGGCTTGCGCTTCCAAAGCCGTAGCGAGAGCTTTACTGATGCCAGTGCGGAACCTCGACCTGCGCGCGCCGGTCAATCCGGCTCTCGGGAAAACTTTGGAGATGACCCGCGATGACCCGCATCGGCCCGCTCGCCCAGAGCGCTTCCCCGGACGCCGCCCGGCAGGGCAGCGCCGCATTCACCGCCTTCGCCCGGCTGCGCGAGTATCTGCGCAGCCAGATCCTCGGTCAGGAAATGCTGGTCGAGCGGCTGTTGATCGCTCTGCTGTCCGATGGACACCTGCTGGTCGAAGGGCCGCCGGGCCTGGCCAAGACGCGTGCCGTCAAGGCACTGGCACACGCTCTCGAGGCCGACTTCCAGCGCGTGCAATTCACCCCGGACCTGCTTCCCGCGGACCTTACGGGCTCGGACGTCTATCGGCCCGAGGAAGGCACCTTCCGCTTCCAGCGCGGCCCCCTGTTCCACAATCTGATCCTCGCCGACGAGGTCAACCGCGCGCCCGCCAAAGTGCAATCGGCCTTGCTCGAAGCCATGGCCGAGCGCCAGATCAGCGTCGGCATGGCGACCTATCCCCTGCCGCCGCTGTTTCTGGTGATGGCCACCCAGAACCCCATCGAGCAGGAGGGCACCTACCCCTTGCCGGAGGCGCAACTCGATCGCTTCATGCTGCACGCCCGCGTCGACTACCCGGATCGGGCCACGACGCTCAAAGTCATGGCGCTGGCCCGCAACGAGGCCGTGACCCAATGCGAACTGCCGCCGCCCGAGCAACGGATGGCCCAGGAAACCCTGTTCACTGCCCGACGCGAGGTCCTGGGCATCACGCTGGCCGACCCCGTCGCCGAGTACATCGCGGCGCTGGTGGATGCCACGCGCAGGCCGGAGCCTTACAGCGCCCAACTGCGGCAGTGGCTGCGTTGGGGTGCGAGCCCGCGGGCGGCGATCGCGATCGAGCGCGCCGCACGCGCGCTCGCCTGGCTCGACGGACGTGACTTCGTGAGCCCCGAGGACGTTCAGGCCATCGCGCCCGATGCGCTGCGCCATCGGCTGTTGATCGACTACACCGCCCAGGCGCACGGCGTGACCGCCCAGTCCTGTGTCGAGGAACTGCTGAGCCGGGTGCCGGCACCGTAACACCATGCCGATTCCGACGCTGGAGGAACTTCTGGCCCTGCGCGGCGCGGCGCACGGCCTGAGCCTACGGGGCCGCCGGCCCGCGCGTGCGACGCTGCTTGGCGCGCATTCGAGTGCATGGCGCGGCCGGGGGCTGGAGTTCCAGGAGGTACGTCCCTACGTGGCGGGTGACGATCCGCGCACGATCGACTGGCGCGTCACGGCGAGGCGCGGCCGAGCGCACACCAAGCTGTTTCATGAAGAGCGCGAGCGCCCGGTGTGGCTGCTCGTCGATCTGCAGCCCGGATTGTTCTTCGGCAGTCGGCGGCAGTTGAAATCCGCTGTGGTCGCCCGCTCGGCGGCCTTGCTCGCGTGGATCGCGGCGCTGGGCGGCGATCGGGTCGGCGGCGTCATCGGTTCGGACCTCACCGGGCCGCTGATCCTGCCGGCTCGCGCACGCCTGGCCGGCGTGCTGCCGCTGATCGAGGCGCTGCTCGCGGCGCAACCGAGCGCCCCGGGCCCGCCCGCGCCCGGGGCACTCGAAGCGGTGGTGCGCGCGGCCTCTGCGCTCATCCGCCCGGGCAGCCAGGTACTGGCGGTCAGCGATTTCGCCGCCGTGCACGAGCCCCAGGAAGATCTCTGGGCTGGCCTCGCTGCGCACAGCGACGTCAGACTCTTCTGGGTGACCGACCCGTTGGAAGCGCAGGGATTGCCCGCAGGCCGTTTTCGCGCAGGGCTTCCCGGCCGGCTGAGCATTCTCGATGGACTGCGGGTGCGCGAGCGCTGGCAGCAAGTCTGGCGCGAGCGCGAGGCGCGGCTGACCCGGCTGGCGCGACGCTGCAGCGCGCCGGTGACACGGCTCGACACATCGGCATCCGTCGAGTCGGTCCTGCGCCCGGTTCTGCTGCGCAGGCACTCGGCGGCATGACTGCCCACTGGCTGGCCCAACTCGCTCCGGCGCATGCGCCCCCGGCGCCATCGTGGTGGCCGCCCGCCCCAGGCTGGTGGGCACTGGGCGCGCTTGCGCTGCTGCTCGCGGTGGCCGCCGCCTGGTGGTTGCGAGATCCGCACCGCGCGAGCCGACGCGCGGCGCTGAGGGAACTGCAGCGCATCCGCGAGGAGATTGCCGACCCGGGATCGAGCGCACGCGCCATCGAGAGCGTACTGCGCCGCTACGCGATGGCCGTGTTCGGCGGCGAGCGGGTGGCGCGATTGACGGGCAAGGCGTGGCTCGAATTCCTGGCCGTTGAAGGCGGGACGCGGCTGTCGAGCGAGGTGGGCCAGTCACTGTTGGCCGCGGCGTTCGGTGGCGCTGCGCGGGATGAGCGGGAGAGCTGGCTGGCAGACGCCGATGCGTTCGTACGACACGCCCGGCCGGGGAGCCACTGATGTTCCATTTCGCATGGCCGTGGATGGCGCTGCTGGCACCCTTACCCTGGGTGTTGTTCAGGTTGCGCCGCCCCGCGCCGCCCCGCGGCGCGGCGCTGTACCTGCCCTTCGCCGCCGAGGTGAGCGGTCTCGGCACCGCGAACGCGGGCGCCTGGCGCGCCACCACCGTGTTGCTGGGCCTCGCCTGGGTGCTGCTGGTGCTCTCGGCGATGCGCCCGCAATGGCTGGGTGCGCCGCTTCCCGTGCCGACCCGCGGCCGGCAGATCATCCTCGCGATCGATTGCTCGGGCTCGATGGCCACCGAGGACATGGCCGGCGGACAGAGCCGGCTGCAGGTGGTCCAGCAGGTGGCGGGACGGTTCATCGACGGCCGACACGACGACCAGGTCGGCCTGATCCTCTTCGGCACCCGGCCCTACCTGCAGGCGCCGCTCACGACCGATCTGAAGACGGTACACCGGTTCCTCGATGAGGCCGTGGTGGGCATCGCGGGACCCGAGACGGCCATCGGCGATGCCATCGGGCTCGCGATCAAGACCTTGCGCAGCGCCGACGCCCGCACCGACTCGCCGCAGCACAGACAGCCGGTGATGATTCTGCTTACCGACGGCGGCAACAACACCGGCGTCATGCCGCCGATCGAGGCCGCCCGCCTCGCCGCGCAGACGGGGCTGCGCATCTTCACCATCGGCGTGGGCGCGGCCGTCCACCAGAGCCTGTTCGGACTGAGCGGCAATACCGATCTGGACGTGACGCTGCTGAAGCGGATCGCCGGGATCACCGGCGGGGAGTACTTTCGCGCCACCGACCCGGAGGCGCTTTCGGCCGTCTACCGCAGGATCGACCGCCTGGAGCCGGTCGCAGGCGACAAGCGGTGGCTGCGGCCCGCGACCGAGTGGTTCGGCTGGCCACTGTCGCTTGCGCTGCTGTTGAGCCTGCCGGCGGCGTGGCGGATGGCGCAGCAAAGATAGGCGCCTCACCATGTTGGGCCATCTGCACTTCCTTCACCCGTGGCGGCTGCTGGCACTGCCGCCGCTGCTCGGATTCGTCGCCTGGCTCGCCCGGCGGCGGACGCGCGATGGCGCCTGGCCCCGCGTCGTCGACCGCGAGCTTTTGCCTCTGCTGCGGCTCGACGAAGCAGGGCGCACACACTCGCCCTGGACGCTGCTGGCGGCCGGTTGGACGCTCGCGGTGCTCGCCCTCGCGGGACCGAGCTGGCAACGGCAGGTGAGCCCGGCCTATCGCTTGCCTGCGGCGTGGGTGTTGGCGCTGGATCTGTCGCCGTCCATGGACGCCGCCGACGTTGCGCCGAGCCGGGTGGCCCGGGCACGCTTTGCGATCGACGACCTGTTGTCGGCGGCCCACGATGCCCGTGTGGGACTGGTGGCGTTTGCCGGGGAAGCCTATACCGTCGCGCCTCTGACCGACGACGTTGCC
>JAKAFQ010000601.1 GCA_021817875.1 Pseudomonadota bacterium | reverse complement strand
CGACCGGACGTTATCGACGCCAGTCGTATGCTGGGTGATGCCCATCGAATAAACGATCGAGGCGCGTTCCGCCTTGGCGTAAAGATGAGCCGCCTTGACGATCATCTCGGCCGGAACGCCGCTGATTTCAGCGACCCGCTCGGGCGTATATGAGGCGACCATTGCCTTGAGGGCATCGAAGCCTTCGGTCCGCTCCGCGATGAAGGCGGAATTCATCAACCCGTCGCGGATGATCACGTGCATGAGCCCGTTGATCCAAGCGACGTCGGTACCCGGCTTCTGCCGCGCCCACAGCGTGGCGATCTCGCTCAATTGAATCTGGCGTGGATCGAAAAGCACGAGCTTGGCGCCCTTCGCCACCGCTTCGCGAATCTTGAGCCCGATGATCGGATGATTCTCGGTGGTGTTCGACCCGGTCACGAGGATG
The DNA here is from genome assembly GCA_021817875.1 of Pseudomonadota bacterium. The sequence continues at coordinate 2,840 of JAKAFQ010000601.1, read as the reverse complement.
ACATCGGACAGCAGGAGGTCGCTCGCCGGATTGGTCATCGCGCCGGAGCCGAACGACAACGCCAGACCGGCAACCGTGGACGAATGGCACAGGCGCGCGCAATGATCGACATTGTTGGTGTCCATCGCGGTGCGCACGAATTTCTGGAACACGTAATTGTCTTCGTTGCAGACCTTGGCCGAAGCCAGTCCGGCGAATTGGTCGCCGCGGTATTTCTTGAATTCGCTCGCGATCAGGTCCAGCGCCTCGTCCCAGCTCGCCTCCCGGAAGCCGTCGGCGGTTCGGATCAGCGGAGTCTTGAGACGATCGGGATGCGAGACGAATTCGAACGAACCGAAGCGGCCTTTCACGCACAGGCTGCCATGCGAAACCGGCGCATTCTCGTCGCCGCGCGCGCTCACCACCGTGTCGCCGCGGGTGCCGAGCAGAATCCGGCAGCCCGTGCCGCAATAGGGGCACACGGTCGAGACCTCGCGCTCGGCCTGCAGCTCCGCCCGCCGGGTGAGCGCACCGGTGGGACAACGGTCGACGCATTCGCCGCACGATTCGCAGATCGAGTCCACGATCGGGCCGCCGCCGAACGGCTCGACTGCACTGCCGTAGCCGCGCTTGACCAGATCGATGGCACCGAGATGTTGAATCTCGTTGCAGGCGCGCACGCACAGGCCGCACAGAATGCATTTGCGCATGTCGATGGCGAAGCAGGGATTCGAGATGTCGATCTTGGCTTCCCGCTGCATCGGCCGCAGCACGCGCTGACGCAGACCGAGATGCTCGACCACCGTCTGCAAGCTGCACGATCCGCATTGCGCGCAGGTCAGGCAATCGAGCGGATGATCGGCGAGCAGGAGTTGTGCGGTCCAGCGGCGCACATCCAGGATTTCCGCGTCCTCGGTCGTGACCTTCATGCCCTCCTGCGCCGGCGTCGTGCAGGCGCTCGGCAATCCGCGCAGGCCCTCGACCTTCACGATGCAGAGGCGGCAGGCACCGTACGGATCGAGGTCGGGATCGTCGCAGAGGGTCGGCACATAGACGCTGGCGCTGCGGCAAGCATCAAGTACCGTTGCGCCCGGCTCAACCTTTACCGCGCGCCCATTGATGGTCAGGTTCACCATGCTCATTCCTCCTCGCGCGCCACAACCGTCTTGCCGAAGTCGCATCGCAGGCAGCGACCAGCCTCGCAGCGGGCGTGCGTGGCACTCAGCATCAGCTCGACCTCGTCGAACGAGTGTCGGCGGATGATCGGATCAAGTTTTGGCGTCTGGCTACGTGGTGCCGTCGAACGCGCGGCATCCGGATCGAATGCTGTCTCGAGCTGACGCGGTCCGTTCCACGGGAAATAGGCCGGCTTGTCGGGGTGCAGGTAACGCTCGATCGCTTCCGCCGCCCGCCGGCCGTGCGCGATCGCCTCGACCGCCGTTGCCGGACCGAGCACGGTATCACCGCCGGCAAAGACGCCGGGCTGAACGGTCGCCAGCGAGAACTGATCGACCTCGACAGTCCCACGCTTCGAAACGGGAGGCCCACCCTCGGGTACCACCGGCTTCTGGCCGATGGCGCGGATGATGTTAGTCGCCGGAATTTCAACAAAGGCGCCTTCGAGCGGCTGCGGCCGCCGCCGACCGCTGGAGTCGAATTCACCCAACGTCATGCGCTGCAGCTTGATCGCCTTGGCGCAGCCCTGGCCGTCGGCGACTACCTCGACCGGCGCCAACAGGAATTCGAACTGGATTCCCTCTTCCAGCGCCTCGGTGACCTCTTCGGGCTGCACCGGCATCTCCTCGCGGGTGCGGCGATAGACGACGGTGACATGCGAGGCGCCCAAACGCAGCGCCGTGCGGGCCGCGTCAATGGCGGTGTTGCCGCCACCTACTACGACGGCATCTCCACTGAGCCGGTCGATCTCGCCCAGCGTCACCTTCTTGAGGAATTCAATTCCCGAGGCGACACCGCGCGCATCTTCTCCCGGTACGCCCATGGCGACGTCCGACCAGGCGCCGCTGCCCACGAAGACCGCGTCAAAGTCGTCATAAAGACTGGCGACCGGGATCTCCTTGCCGACCCGCGCATTGCAGACGATCTTGACGCCCATCTTGGTGATGCGTTCGATGTCGCGCTCGAGTTCGTCTGTCGGCAATCGGTAGGCCGGGATACCGTAGCGCAGCATACCGCCGGGTTCGGGCATGCCCTCGAACACAGTCACCTCGTGACCGAGCCGGCGCAAGAAGTACGCCGTCGTCAAACCCGCCGGTCCGGCGCCGACAACGGCCGTACGCCGCACCTCCGCGGCCGGCCGCTCTATCACCGGCACGCTGACGTCGATGGCGGAATCGACCATGAAACGTTTGACCGTACGAATCGATACCGGCTCGTCCACCGTCCCGCGCAGGCAGCGCTCTTCGCAAGGGTGCGGACATACGCGCGCGCATACCGATGGGAATGGGTTGCGGTCCATGTGGCTCCGCAGCGCTTCTTCGTTGCGGCCTTCCGCCACCAAGGAGAGATAGGCCGGAATGTCCACTTCGCTCGGGCAACGGTTCGAACAGGTGGCGATGAACAGCGGCTGGCAGACGCCGGCCGGGCAGCGCTTCTCGCGCACATGCGCCAAATATTCGTCGCGGAAGTACTTGATGGTGGTGAGCACCGGGTTGGGCGCCGTTTGCCCAAGCCCGCAGAGCGAGCCCTTGCGCACCGCCTCGCCGAGCGCTTCGAGCTGCGTGATGCTCTCTTCGGTGCCGCGGCCCTCGCAGATATCGTCGAGGATCATGCGCATCTGCCGCGTGCCCAGCCGGCACGGCGCGCATTTGCCGCAGGATTCGTTCTCGGTGAAGCGCAGGAAA